>CACOED010000001.1 GCA_902626245.1 uncultured Pelagibacteraceae bacterium
CCTTCCTATAATTTCGTCTCTATCCATATAATAACCTTGTAGATGTCTGTGACCTGAATTTGGATCGAATTCAGTTCTTCCATGCAAAACTCTTCTATTATTAAACGAAAAAATATCACCTGGTTCAAGTCTAAAATTTATTTGAAATTTATCATCGTGCAAAAGATTTCCAAATCTGTGATGCGCTTTATAAACTTTATCCATAACATCTGGATGGCAATCTAAAGCATCCATAGTTGCTACACTAAATCTTATATCATTGTAATCACCGTCTTTGGTTAAAGAAATTGCTGGCCCGTAAAAACTTCTGTAGGCTTCTTGCGTATAATCTTTATCTCTAAATTTAAGAGGTATATTCACTAATGTTTCAAATATTTCTTTTTCATTATTCCTTAAATAATCTGCAACAGCAAAGGCATCTACTGCTGATGAGTTTCCACCTTGTGCAGAATTAATTAAACAATGTAGAAATTGATATCCTGGTGGATTCTCAAACCAAGGTAAATCCATATGATTCCTTAGAGCATGTGCTGAGTAAGCTGAATTGTTTGGCTTTGGAATATTTATAACCTCAAAAGGTGTTTTAAAAAAAGTTTCTCTAGTGTGACTTATTCTGTTTAAAACTTTAAAAGCAGATTCTTTTTCCGTTGGAGCATTTTTAACAATTGCAATTCCTTTATAATGTAAAAGTTCTAGCCAATTTATTAATCCTTCTTTCGAATTAATAATTTCTTCATGATCTATACTAATAAATTCTAAATTTTTTTGAAGTGAGCAGTTCCATAATTGATAAGGAGAAATATATTTTTTTTTATTGTTTATCGTATAACAGTTTTTTCTTAACCACTCTTGATCGTAATAACTTGTGTGATTTCCTTCACTCCACTCAATTTCTAATTTTCCTTCGTTATTAATTTTACATTTTTTTGGTTCTATATTTGTTGAAACTTCAAGTATATTAAACATTCTATGCCTTGAATCCTTATCATGAGCTGTGGGACAGTTGTCCCTTAACCACATAAAATGAAAATTACTTTTCTCACCATCACTCCATTCAATATTTAAAGCTGAGCCATTTTTTTTAACTTTTGAAATTTCTATTGCCATAAATTATATTTATTTTAATTAAATTTGTTTTCAATTCAATTTATAATTGAATTTCAATAATTTTTATGGATTTTTTCTTACTTTATTAACAGCAATTAATCTTATTAAAGGTTGTATTTTAATGCGTATCAAGTTTTAATACGACCAGTTTAAACTAATAATATGGAGGGAATTCATGAAATTTCTTAAAAAAATATTTCTTTCAATTGCATTTATTGCAGTAGCTTCATTTGCTACATCAAGTGCAAATGCTAAATGCAAAGTGCATTTGGGAGATTTTGATTGGGATAGTGCAAACGTTCATACAGCTATCACAAGTTATATTCTTGAACATGGATATGGATGCGATGTTGAAGTAACTAAAGGTAGTACAAGTCCAATTATGGCAGCACACTATGATCAACAAATTGACATTGTTACTGAAGTTTGGAGAGATAATATAGTGCAAATGCACGAGGAAGCTGTTGCTGCTGGTAAAATTATTGAGTTAGGGATTAACACTCCTTCATCAACTCAAGGTTTCTATGTAGATAAACCAACTGCAGACAAGTACAATTTAAAGTCTGTAGAAGATATGAAAAACCCAGAAATTGCAAAATTATTTGCTGATCCTGAAGCACCAGGAAAAGGTAGAATGACAAGCTGCATATCAGGATGGACTTGCTACACTATTAATATGGTTAAGCACAAAGTTTATGGCTTAGATGAATACTACACTAACTTTGACCCAGGTTCAGGAGGTGCATTAGATGCTGCTATTGCAGGTGCATTTAAAAAAGGTAAGCCGGTATTTTCTTACTATTGGACACCAACAGGCTTAATGGGCAAAGTTGATTTAGTTCAGCTTGAAGAGCCAGAATATAAAGCTGACTGCTGGACAAAAATGATGGCTGTTGTAGAAAAAATTAAAGCTGATGGCCCAGATGCATACACAGATACTTGTGCAAGTGCATATGTAAATATGGCTTTAACAAAATCTGCATCAACAACTTTTTCAAGTAAAAAATCTAATAAAAAAATCTTAGACTTTATTAGAGCTTATTCTGTCCCAACTCCAGATGTAAACAGATCACTTGCTTACTATATGGATGAATCAGGTGGTGACATGGAAGCTACTGCTAAACATTTCTTGTCAAATACTGGTATGTGGAAGAAGTGGGTTCCAGCTGATGTTGCAGCAAAAGTTGTGGATACACTATAACTTTTAAAACAATTTTTTATACTAAGAGCCCTTGCGGGCTCTTAGTTTTTTAAGAGAAAAATAATGGGAAAATATAAAAAACATATTTTGTATTCACTATATTTAATTGCTTTTTGTGCTATGGTTTATGTTGCATATACAAGCTCAAAATATAGACCCGAAAGTGTTTCAATTTTATTTACAGATTTATCTTGGCTAGGTAATTGGCCTAAGTGGCTAGATCTTCCATTAATGCCTTTTTTAAATGACGGTTTTGATAACCTTATAAGAAAATATGGAATGTTTTTTGAAGGAATTAATAATTTCTTATTAGGTCTTTATACAGATATGAAAAATTTTATGGTTGGATTGCCTTGGCCATTACTAATGATTTCGGTAATTGCTCTTGCATATTTTGCAAGTGGAAGAAATATGGGTACTACAATTATGGTTGCTTTCTGTGTTTTCTTTCTTGGTTTTTTAAGTCCTAGATATTGGGATAAATGTATTATGACGACTTGTATAGTTGTTATTGGAATGTTGCTTTGTTTGGTAATTGGTATTCCTGTTGGAATAATGATGGCTAGAAATAAAAAAGTAAGAAATGCAATATTACCAATTCTTGATTTAATGCAAACAATTCCAAGTTTTTGCTATTTAATTCCAGGAATTTTATTATTTGGTTTGGGTGCAGTTCCAGCTATCTTTGCAATATTTGTTTATGCTGTACCACCATTAATAAGATTAACCGATCTTGGAATTAGATTGGTCGACACAGAAGTTGTAGAAGCAGCGGAGGCTTTTGGGGCTAGTAAAAAACAAAAATTGTGGGGAGTGCAATTGCCTTTAGCCCTTCCAAATATAATGCAAGGAATTAACCAATGCACCATGATGGCTTTAGCAATGGTGGTAATCGCTTCGATGATAGGTACTAGAGGAATTGGAGATGAAGTTTTATTAGGATTACAACAATTAAACGTAGGTATGGCTACTGAAGCAGGTATTGCAATTGTTTTACTAGCTATTATATTCGACCGAATTACACAATCTTACGGAGAAAAAATTCAAGAAAGAACAAAAACAAAAAAAATAAAATTATAAAAATATGAGTAAAATTGAAATAAAAAATGTCTATAAAATTTTTGGAGATCAGCCTTCTAAAGTTCTTCCAATGGTTCAAGATGGAGCAACAAAAGAAGAAATTCTAGAAAAAACTGGACATACAGTTGGTTTAGATAATGTTTCTTTATCTATAGAAGAGGGAGAAACTTTTGTATGTATGGGGCTTTCAGGTTCTGGAAAATCAACTCTTATCAGACACATAAATAGATTGATAGATCCAACATCAGGTGTTGTATCTGTTGAAGGAACTAATGTAATGGATTTGGATCCAAAAGGTCTCATTGAATTTAGAAGACATAAAATGAGCATGGTCTTTCAAAGGTTTGGTTTGTTTCCTCACAAGACAGTCCTAGAAAATGTCGGTTATGGTCTTGAAGTTCAAGGACAAAAACCAGAGGAGAGAAATAAAACTGCAATGGAAAAAATTGAATCTGTAGGTTTAAATGGATTTGAACATCAATATCCAAATCAATTATCTGGTGGAATGCAACAAAGAGTTGGTTTAGCTAGAGCACTTGCAACAAATACAGACATTATGTTAATGGATGAAGCTTTTTCTGCATTAGACCCTTTGATAAGAAGTGACATGCAAAAACAATTAATAGATTTACAAAGTGAATTAAAAAAAACAATAGTGTTTATTACTCATGATTTAGATGAATCATTAAGATTAGGTGATCATATTGGAATATTAAATGGCGGAAGACTGGTACAAGTAGGTTCACCTATAGACATCATTATGAATCCTGCTGACGATTATGTTGAAGCTTTTGTTAAAGATGTAAATAGAGCAAAAGTTATCAAAGCAAAAATTATTATGTCTCCAGTTAATTCATCTAACGGTATTGATAAATCAAATCTTATTAAAGTCCAAGAAGATCAATTTTTAGATGAATTTTTACCAAAAGTAGTTTGTTCAAATGCAAACTGCGAAGTAGTAGATAAAAATGGTAATGTAAAAGGATATTTAACACAAAAAGAACTTTCAAAAGCCTTAACAAAAGAACATATGGCTGATGCCGCTAAGTCTTAAAAATAAAAAAATTATTATTTCAGCTGGAGCTTCGGGAATTGGTTGGTCGACTGCAAAGATTTGTCTCTCAAAAGGAGCTACCGTTTATATTTGTGATATTGAAAGTAAATATTTAAAAAAAGCACAAAAACATCCGTTAAATAAAAAGAAATTATTTGCATATGAATGTGATGCTTCTGATGAGTATGCGGTTTCAGATTTTTTTGATAAAATTAAAAAAAAAACAAAAAAAATCGATGCTTTAATTAATAATGTAGGAATTGCAGGCCCAACTGGAAGTATAGAAAAGTTAAGCTCTGAAGATTGGGAAAAAACATTGAAAATAAATGTCATAAGTCATTTTTATTTTACAAAACTTGCAATACCAATGCTTAAAAATAATAAAAGAGGCTCTATCATAAATATTTCCTCTACCGCAGGAATTATGGGTTTTGCTTTACGTTCTCCTTATGCGGCGAGTAAATGGGCGATTATAGGATTAACAAAAACTTTAGCTATAGAACTAGGTAAATTCAAAATTCGAGTAAATGCTGTCTGTCCAGGAACTATTAAAGGAGACAGAATGGATAGAGTAATTAAAGATAAAGCAAAATTTTTGAATGTATCAAAAAAAATAATCGAAAAAGATTTTTTATCTATGGCTTCAATAAATTCGTGGATTTCTCAAGAAGATATTGGAAACATGTGCTCGTTTTTAATTTCAAAAGATAGTGAAAAAATATCAGGTCAGGTCTTTCCGGTGGATGGAAACACTATAAGAGCAGACTAATAGTTTTATTTTACTTATAATTTTTTAATTTTAATTTTTCTCTAGTTTCTGCAGGTGTCATAGTTGATACTCCTAGATCATTAACAATTCTAATTGCTTTTTCTACTAATTGAGCGTTGGTTGCTAATTTACCTTTTTCTAAATATAAATTATCCTCAAGACCTACTCTTGGATTGCCACCCATAATTACAGTTTGGGCAACAAAAGGCATTTCATTTTTTGAAATTGCAAATCCTGACCAGACACCTTCTTTTGGCATAATGTCTTTCATGGCTTGCATTGCCAAAGGTGTTGCTGGCGCTCCCCATGGTATTCCTAAACACATTTGAAACATAGGTGGATCATTTAACAAACCTTCTTTATATAGTTGTGAACCAAACCACATATTTCCCAGGTCAAATGCCTCTATCTCGGGTTTTACATTTATCTCTTGTAATCTTTTTGCCGCTTTTCTCAAATCATTCGGTGTATTTACTGTAATGACTGAACTATCTCCAAAATTTAAAGTTCCACAGTCTAGTGTGCATATTTCAGGTAAAAACTGTTCTGCATTTGCAATTCTTTCCATAACATTTGCCATATCTGTCATTGGGCCAAAATCAAGAGGGTCTTTTCCCTGCCCTATATCTAAATCTCCACCCATGCCTGTAGTCAAATTTAAAACAACATCGGTATCACTTGATCTTATTTTATCGACTACTTCTTTATATAAATCTAATCTTCTACTTGGCGTTCCATCTTCTTCTCTTACATGTATATGAGCAATTGCAGCTCCAGCCTTTGCCGCTTCAATTGCAGCTGTAGCAATTTGATCAGGTGTCTTTGGTAAATCTGGATGTTTGCCAGCCGTATCGCCTGATCCAGTAACTGCACAAGAAACAAAAACTTTTTTACTCATTAATAAAATATTTTTGCAATTAAATTATACCTATTTAAATAAATAATCAATTCAAGAGACTATTGACAGATGAAGGCTTAATTGGTTTAAAATTTCTACCATGTTTATAATCAGGTCTTGCAAATTTAGTTTGAGCATTATCACATGGATTTAGAATAGCAGAAAAGATAGCTCTATCCATAGGGGACATATTTTGTGCTGAACCGTGTACTAAATTATCAACAAAAATTAAGGCTGTACCTGCTCTACCTCGAGCAGAAACAATTCCATTTTCTTTTACTAAATCTCTTACTGTTTGTTGGTTAACAACCCATAATGGATAATTTGTTGTGATTGTATCAAGTTTTGACGGGGCTGAACCATATTTATGAGATTTAGGAATAAAAAAAAGAGGACCATTAAATTCTGTAACATCATCAATGAAAACATGTAAATTTAAAGCTAAAGGTTTCGGCACCCCATCTTCTCCAGAGTGAGTAGCAAAATCATAATGCCATTGCCATACCTCCCCAGTGAATGCCGCTTTAACATTTATTTTTGTCTGTTGAATATAAAGACTATTTCCACGTATTTGGCATGCGGGTTCAAAAAAATTGGGATGTCTGGTCAGATCAGAAAAAAAACTACTTCTGAGATGTAAACCCATAGCAGTTCGAACAACTCCAGAGGATTTTTCTATTATATTAGCCTCTGTTTTTTCATCAAAAACAGTTTTCATTTCTTCTCGAATTTTATTTACTTCTTTTTTTGAAAAACAATTTGGCAGAATAATATATCCAAGTTCCTCAATTTCTTTGAGTTGTGTTTCGTTAAGCCTCATTTTTTACTGTATTAATTGCACAATTGTTCATATTTTTTTCTAAAAAAATATACTATCATAATACTTATGGAAAGATCAGAAATATTAAATGATTTAGCGGCTGTTTTTAGATGGACAGCTAGATTGAATATGCATGAAGGTATTGCAAATCATTTAAGTGTATGTTCGCCTGATGAAGGAGGTGGTTTTTATGTAAATGGGACTGGAATGCATTTCAGTAAAATAAAAGCTAGCGATCTAATTCTAATAGAAGACAAAAATTTTGAAGAAATGAAAAAAAAACCAGAAATTGTTGACCCAACTGCAATTAATATTCATGGAACAATTCATAAAAAAGTTCCAAATGCAAAATGTATATTACATGTTCATTCAAAATATGCATTGGCGCTTTCATGTTTAAAAGACCCAACTCTTCCACCAATAGATCAAAATACTATGCGATTTTATAATCGTGTAGCTGTATATAAGGAGTTTGGTGGTTTAGGATTTGAGGAAGAGTCTGAAAAAATGGCAAATAGTATCGGTAATTACAATATACTTTTATTAGCCAACCACGGAATATTAACAGCTGCCCCTACAATTGCTCAAGCCTTTGATGATTTGTATTACTTTGAAAAAGCTTGTGAAACATACATAACTGCTTTATCAACAAACAAAGAATTAAATATAGCAAGTCCAGAAATTGCAGAAAAGACTGCTCAAGATTGGGAAAATTATTCTACTGACATGGGTGAACTCCACCTTAAAGCAGTAAGATCTATCTTAGACTCTGAAGACCCCAGTTACAAAAAATAACAAAATATCAGATGAAAAGACTAATAATTATTTTATTATTTATTACTACTCCTTTGTATGCAGAAAAAATAGAAAGACTTGGTTACTACAATATACAAGAAATTCTCGGGGATGATAATTTAACTTATAAAATAATTAAAGGTTGTGTATCTATGAACTCTGCAGTAACTGAGATTATCAAAGAAGAACATCCAGATTTAGCAAAAGAATTTTTTGAAACAGCTAATTATCTTTATCCATTTGGAATCTTAGTCTTAAAAAAAATAAAAAATATAAATCATCAAGAAGCTGAGAAAGAATATTTTTTTGGTGTAGATAATCTTACAGATAGTTACATAACCTTTATGAGAGAAAACGGAGAAATAAATAAAAGTTTTTTTAAAGGAACATTTTTAGGTGATGATTTAAATTTCTGTAATGAAATTAGAGGTGCTATAGAAGTGTCAATTTCTCACTCCCAAAAAACTGAATAATTAATTTGTTTTTTTGAATTTTGGTATTTTTGATTTCTTTTTTTTCTTTTTCTTAGGTATTTTAGATTTTTTAGAATCAGAAGATCCGTCTCCACTAGAAACTTCTTCTATTGCTTCCAAGATTTCTTTACATTCAGTAGAGTTACAAAAATAAGTAGATCCAGTTTTAGTGTTATATAAATAAGCTCCACAATTATCTTTTTTTTTAATAGTACAATTAGTTGGCTCAAGTCTATATTCGGCAAATAGACTAGTTGAAGAGAATAAAAATAAAGTCAAAACTAAAAAAAATTTTTTCATAACAAAAATTAATTAAAAAAAATACTTTTTACAACTTGTATTAGAATAAATAATTAATTATTTCTAAACCCAACTTAGTATATTTTTTACATTAAAAACAAACAAAAATTTTACGTCTAAAATTTATATATAAAAAAGAGAACTTCATAAATATGGATATATGTATCCTTTAATGAGATACTTATAATAATTAAGGAAAGGAGAGACAATGAAGATAAAGAAAATGTTATATGTTGTTCTTTTCTCATGGTTTTTTGGAATATTTTCATCTGCTTCTGCTGGAGAATTATGCAAGGAGTGTCTAAGTAAAGTTCCTCAAGATATGAGAGATTATGTATACAACATGGACTTCATGGACAGTGATCAGCCACTAGGCGAAGCTGTAATGAGAAAATGGAAAAGTCCTAGAAAACCACCTTGGACAATAGGTTATGCCAGCACATATGCTGGAAATACTTGGAGAAAAGGTGCAATGGAACGTTTAATGGAAGTTGTTTATCCAAAATGGAAAGCGTTAGGAATGGTTGATGAAATCGTTATAACTCAATCAAATTTGGATGACTCTTTACAAATCCAACAAATGAGACAAATGATTGATGGTGGAAAAGTTGATGCTATAATTATTTGTTGTTCTAATATAACTGCTTTAAACACTACAATTAAATATGGTTGGGAAAAAGGTATACCAACACTATCATTTACAGGCTTTACTACATCTCCATATTCAATCAATACATCTGTTAACTACAGATTAGTTGGTTACTATGTGGGTGCGTGGATGGCAGAGTTAATTGGTGAAAAAGGTAACGTAATTGTTATGGAAGGAATTCCAGGTTATTCAGCATCTGACCAACAGAACAAAGGTGTTTTAGCTGCGTTAGATGAATACCCAAATGTTAAAGTTGTTGGACAATTAGCACATAACTGGACTTCTCAAATTGCTCAAAAAGAACTATCACAATGGTTATCAACTAATACGAAAAAAGTTGATGGTATTGCAGTTCAATCATCAGGAGAGACAGGAACATTACAAGCTCTACTTCAATCAGGGCTTGATCCAATCCCACCAATTGCTTTAGGTGGTGAATTAGGAGCTCTTTGTTATTGGAGACAAAATCCAGATTATATCGATGAAGCGATATATGCATGGCCTCCAGGAGATGAAATTGAGTTAGGTATGGAAGTAATGATAAGAACACTTCAAGGTCAAGGTCCTAGAATCCAATCTATATTGGTTGGACCAGCTACTAAGAATTTTGATGAAATTAAAGCAATCTTAAATGAAGATTGTGATAGAAATTCTACTGGTTGGGATAACCCAGGAATGGAAAAATGGGCGCCAAGATCTTATGTAGAAGCGTTCTTTGATAACCCTTCTGATCCGGAGAAATACGATCCAAAATCTCACTAATACTTAAATTAAAAGTATGAGTGCAGAACAAAATATAAAAGACAACACCTCTAAAGAGGTGTTGTCTTCAAAATCAGATACAGTTGCAGGAGATATTTATGTACAAGATGTTCATAAATATTTTGGAGTAACCAGGGCATTAAATGGAGTAAATTTTAGTGCAAACTTTGGCGAAATCCACGCGATTGTTGGAGGTAATGGGTGTGGAAAAAGTACACTTGCAAAAGTCATGTCAGGTGTTTTGCCAATTGATAAAGGTAAAGTTTCTGTCTTAGGTCATACACCTACGTCGCCTGTAATGGCTAGAAATATGGGAATAGCAACTGTATTTCAAGAAGTCATGATCGCTGAAGAAGCATCGGTTGTTGATAATTTATTTGTTGGTTCAGATGATTTTTGGTGGAAAAATTTTACTCAAAGAGAAAAGGTTTTAAAAGCTCAAGAAATTATGGAAGATCTTGTTGGCGAATATGTTGATCCATATACACAGGCTTTTAATCTATCATTACCTATTAAAGCATGGATTACAATTGCTAGAGCTTTCTTACGTGAAAATACAAAAGTTCTAATACTTGATGAGTCTTCAGCTGCACTTGATTTTGACTCAACTGAAAGATTATTTAAAAAAATGAGAGAATTAAGAGACAACGGTGTAGCTGTGTTTATTGTTACCCACAGAATTGCAGAATTAGTAAGAATAAGCGACAAAGCAACGGTAATGAGAGATGGTAAAGATGTTGGCGTATTAGAAAAAAAAGATCTAAATGAAAAAAATTTAATTGGTTTAATGACAGGAAGAGCAGAAACAGGAGAAAAATCTAAATCTATTGCCGTGCAAACTAAAACTGAAAAAGTAGTTTTGAGAGCAGAAAATTTGGTTGTTTGGCCAGATAGTAAGCCTGTAAATTTTGAGGTAAAGAGAGGTGAAATAGTAGGTGTAACAGGATTGGATGGAAATGGACAAGATGATTTTGTTAAAATTTTAGCAGGTGTTCAGGAAGCTCATGGAGGTACTACAGAAATTTTAAACAGTAATGAGAATTTTTCAAAATATAATTCTTTAGATGATGCAAAAAAAAATGGGATATCTTTCGTTTCTGGTGACAGAAAAAAAGAAGGAATACTTCCAAACTTAAGCATTTATGAAAATTTAGTGGTTCCCCTGTATAAAAAAACAAGTAGAGGAGGTTTTTTAGGTTTTGTAGATTGGCTTGAGTTAAATGGAATATTTGATTGGGAAGTAGATAGACTTAGTATTAAAACTGGTCCTAGTGATAATTTAATAGGATCTCTAAGCGGAGGAAATCAACAAAAGGTTATGATAGCAAGATCATTTGCACAACATCCTAAAGTTTTAATTTTAAACGATCCTGCAAGAGGTATAGATGTGAGTACTAAGAGAGACTTATATGTCCACTTAAGAAAATATGTAGAAGAAGGCAATACAGTTATTTTTTTATCCAGTGAACTAGAAGAATTTATAGGGCTTTGTCCAAAAGTCATGGTTTTTAGAAACGGAACAGTTTTCGATATATTTGAAAATGAAGATGTAAATGCTGATACTTTGTTAGAAGGAATGTTTGGACAAACATCTGGGATTGGTGAAACAACAATTTCTAGTAAATCAAATATGCCTTCTGAAGTGCCTGTAAATAGAAAAGTTATTAATAAAATTCCTGAGAAGAAAAAAGTAAAAATAGTAGATTTTGATAAAGAAAATAATAAAGAAAATAAAACAAAAATAAAAATAAAAACATTTTAATGAAAAAAGAAAATAAAATTAATTATTATAACGACGAAGACAAAGTTAATTTTGAAAAATTAAATAATTTTAATAAATTTAATTCTAAAAATATAAAAAGTGCCGAATTAAATAATTTTAATACTAGATACTCTAATTCCGATAAAAATTATTTTAATACTATTCTTAAAATTGATGAGAATACATCATTGTTAAATAATAGTAATAAAGAAAAAAAATATTATAATACATCAGATTTTAAAAAATTTGATCAACTCAATAATTTTCCTGAGTATAATAATAAAATAGATTATCAGAATAAAGAAAATTTGGGTTCTGGAACAAAATATAAATCAAGTGATTATGGTGAATTTAATAAAATAATTCAAACAAAAAATAATGAAAAAAAAACTAAAGACCAGAATAAAAAAATTAAAGTTATTGATTACGGAAAAATAAAAGAAAATGAAAAAAAACTTAAGAACAAAATTGGGGTAGAAAAAATAAAAATTGTTTATTTTGATTAAATATGGAAATAGCAGATAAATTAAAAAAAACCTTTAGATCAAGTGTGGATACTTCATCAAATAAGTATCTAATGGTTCCAATTTTTATTTTTTTTTCTTTATTAATATTTGCTTTGATTAGAAGTCCAATAATTATTTCCCAATCAGGAATTGGAAGTGCAATTATGCTTACAGCTCCTCTAATTTTAACTACTTACGCATTAACATTTATAGCAATGGCGGGAAGAGGTGGAGTAGACTTATCAATTGGTCCTTTTATGGGATTTATAAATGTAAGTAGTATCCAGTTATATGCTGCGGGTTACCTACAAACACCCATCGGTTGGTTTATTTATGCAATTGCAATGGGTTTAATTTGGCAATTATTTTATGCATTGATTGTTTGTTTTGTAAGAGTTTCCCCAATCATTGTCTCTTTAGCAGGGTATTTAGCTTTTGCGGGAATTAACATTGTAATCTTACCAAGACCAGGAGGAATAGCCCCCGATTGGCTTATTCCATGGGGTGAAGGTTTTACAATTTTTAATGAAATCTTCCTATTAATGATTTTGGCTACAATATTATTTTATATAATTACTCATACTGCATTCTGGGGTCATTTAAAGTTAATGGGTGCTGATGAAAGAGCTGCTTTTACAAGTGGAGTTAAAATTAATTTAGTAAGAATTGTTGCACACATGATTGCAGGAATTTTTGCAGCTTTATCTGCAATATGTTTTACTGCCCTAGTTGGTTCGGGAGACCCCTTACAGGGAACTAAATATACATTATTAGGTATAACAGCTTTAGTTCTAGGAGGAGCAAGCCTTGCTGGGGGTCGTGGAGGTGCATTTGGTGCAATATTAGGTGCTCTTAATTTATACTTGATTAACTACATTTTGGTTACATTTAAATTTGAAAGACTTCAGAGTTTTGTTTCTGATTTGTCATACGGAGCAGTTTTAGTTATTGCTTTATTGGTTAGTTTAATTCTACCTTACGTTACAAGAATAACAAAAGGTTTATCTGTAATGGTCTTTTTTATTCTTATGGCATTTGCTGGATTATTTGTTGTAATTCATCAAGTTTATGATCAGCCAATAGTTGTTGAAAAAGTAGTTGAAGAGAAAAAAGATGATGACAGAAGAGGAAAAAAAATAAGAAAAGTTGATGCAACAGGAAACATAATTGTTGAAGAAGGAGAAGAAGGTACTACAACAGGTACAGGGACTGCAAAAGGTGGTTCACTTGCAGGGCATGGTGTAGTTCAATTTTCTGAAACACCAGGGACTATTGTATTTTATGTAATTCTAGGTCTAGCAGGTGTTGCTTTAATGCTTTATCTATTAGCTGTTCACAGGAGTCCCTCTACTATCACTTTTGCTGTTGTGGTCGTAATTATAGCTGCTGGTTTAATTTTTGATCCAGAAGATAAAGATAAAGACTTATTAAAAGATACAGAAGGAATAACTTTACAATCTAATCAAATAAGTAGTATTGAAACTTCCGCTCCTCAATATTTTAGTTTGGAAAAAATAAATTATTTAACTAATATTTCAGAAGGTGTTCTAATTTCTGGAACAACATACAGTATTATTTACTTAGCTGGAGTAGTATTGCTTGCTTCACTTTTGGTGATTACAATGCTTCCTCAATTTAATGCAAGAACAAAATCTACTGCGATGCTTTTTTTTCTTGCAGCTCTATCATTGGTAATTTTAAAAGGTGTGTCTTATAATAATTTAATAGAAAGCTCAGACAGTAGCTTTTTTGGTATTCAAGGATATGGTGTTATTTTAGTATGTTTACTTCTTTTTGTTATTACAGCTCCATTTGCACATTCTAAAATAAAAAATTTAACAAATGTTTATATCTTTGGATTTGGTGTACTAGCAATAATTGCTACTTATTTCGTAGGTGGAAATACTTTTATCTCTGATGATCCATCACTTTATCAACCAAGAATAATTAGTGAATTAAATATAGGTGACCTTTCACAAATTAAATATGAAGCTACAAAAAGATTTTTTTACGAAACAGTAAATTCTGGTTACTCACAGGTTGCATTTAGTATTTTAGCTGTTTTCTTAGTACAATATTTTTTATTTTTAAATATGGGCCATAAAGGAAGCTATAAAAGATTTGCTCCGTATATGTATATTGTTATCTTTGCAAGTCTTTTATGGTCAGCGATATTTTATTCAGTTGGATACTCTTTTTATAAAATTTTAGCTGTATTTATTATTGGAGTACCGCTTACTCCTTTGGTATGGCAATTCATGAGAATATACAGGGAGAAAATAGCTCGTGATAATAAATTAAGTCAATGGGAAGAGGTAAAATAAAATGAGGAGATCTGCTTTTCTTTTCTTTAAAGGATTAGGCCTTTTATTTGCAATCTTATGCGGTATTGGTACCGCTGTGCTTGGTTGGTTCGATGGAGCTGATTGGATGAATATTGTTGCATATTCTATTGCTGTAACAGGATTAATACTATGGGGATGGTACCATTTCTCAGTAAGATGGATTAATGAAGATTTAAAACAAAATATATTTACTAAAATGCCTAAAGAAGAAAAAGAAAGGCAAGATAGTGAAGATGAAGAAAATTTCTTTTTTAAAAATATTAAAGAACATAAATGGAAAACTGTAGCTTTTCTTGGAGTAATTTTAATATTTATATTCGTCTCTTTTATCGCAGACAATTTCTTTTCAGGAAGAACTTTAGTTTCATTTCTAATTTTCCTTGCATTTGTAATATTTATGGGAGTTATAAGCAGGTTTATCAAAGGAACTAAAAGTGTTTTTGTTGGTATATCAGTTTTAATTGGTCTCTTTATAATTGGATCTTTAACTATTCCTGGTTTCTTAACTTTAATGAATATGAAGTCGATGCTAGTTTTTGCAGCTTTCTTAGGTTTAGCTACTGTTGGTCAAACTTTTGTTGCATTACTAGGAGGATTAGATCTATCAATACCTTTTGTTATTGGATCTATGAATGTTGCGTTAATGTCTTTAATTTCAAAAGGAGTTCCTCCTTGGTTAGCTTGTTTAGCTATTTTATTATTAGGTGCTTTAATAGGATTAGTAAATGGAATTTTAAGTTTTAGACTTCAAGGACAAGCTTTAATCTTAACTTTAGGAGTTGGTTTTTTTGTTAAAGGTGGAGTTCAAATACTTGTAGCAATGGGAACTTTTTCTGCTGGTACAGTTTTTGGTGTAGTACCGCCTTGGATGACTAATTTAGCGTCAATGAATGGTAAAACCATTGGTCTTCCAATACCTCCTGTTGTTATTATTTGGATAGTTGCAAGTATAATAATAATTGTTGCTCTGCGATTAACAAAATGGGGTAGACATTTATACGCTTTAGGAGGTAGTAGATTATCCTCTTCAAGGTTATCAATATCAGAGAAAGGTTATTGGATTGGAGCTTATGTTATAAGCGGATTTTTTGCAGCTTTAACTGGAGCACTTCTTTTAGGTTGGAGTGGAGGAGGGTTTGTTGGAGCTGGTGATATTTATTTATTCACAACAATAGCTGCTGTAGTAATCGGTGGCACATCTTTACTTGGTGGCTATGGAGGATATGGACTAAGTGTAATAGGTGTCTTAATTTTACAAATTGTAACAACTGTATTAATTGGATGGGGTTTAAGTTGGGAAGCACAGCAATTTATACTAGGTTTATTAATTATACCAATGGTAGCTCTTTACGCAAGGTCGCCACATATTAGGTCGCAAATATAAGGGGGGGATGAAATGACAAAAATAAATTGTGATATGGGAGAAAGTTTTGGAATTTACAACGCTGGTAACGACGAACAAATAATGCCGTTGATAGATGTTGCTAACGTTGCATGTGGTTTTCATGCATCTGATCCTAATCATATGAGAAAAACAGTAGAATTAGCAAAAAAAAATAAAGTAAAAGTTGGAGCCCATCCATCTTTTCCTGACTTACAAGGGTTTGGAAGAAGAGAAATGAAAATGCCAAAGTTAGATTTAAAAAATATGATTATGTATCAAGTTGGTGCTCTTAAGGCATTCTTAGATGAGTATAATATGCCATTAAATCATATTAAACCTCACGGATCATTATATGTTATGGCTTCAAAAGATGAAGAAATTGCAAGAGCCATTGCTGATGCTGTCGAAACTTTTAATGTCAGTATTTATGGCATGGCAAATACAGTTCATGAAAAAATTTATAAAAAGGAAAGAAAGTTAGACTTTATTGCAGAATTTTATGCTGATTTAGATTATGACAAAGACGGAAAACTTGTAATAGCTAAAGGAAAAAATGCAAAATATAGCAGTAAATTAGCAGTAAATCGTTGTTTAAGAGCTATAAAAGAAAAAAAAGTTAAAAATACAAGTGGTACAGATACAGATGTTGGTTGCGATATAATTTGCGTTCATTCAGATACTCCCAATGCTGTTGAAATAATCAAAAGTTTAAAAAAAGCACTTAAAAAATAAAAAAGTATGAAAAAAATTCTAATTGCAAACCGTGGGGAAATTGCCTGTAGAATTATTGATAGTTGTAAAAAACTTAAGTTTCACTCAATCGCAGTTTATTCTGACATAGACAAAAATAGCAAACATGTAAGAAAAGCTGATGAGTCAATTCATATAGGTGCATCAAAAGCTCAAGAAAGTTATTTAAATGTAGATAAAATAATTGAAGCAGCAAAAAAATTAAAAGCTGACGCTATTCATCCTGGTTACGGCTTTTTAGCAGAAAACGAAAAATTTGCACAAAAAGTAATTGATTCTGGAATTACTTGGATAGGACCCAAGCCAAATACAATTGTCTCAATGGGTAACAAAGATATAGCAAGAGATTTAGCTTTGAAAAGTAATTTACCAATTTGTCCAGGCTTAAATAATAAGGATTTAGAAAATAAAGATTTAGAAAAAAAATGCAATGAAATTGGTTTTCCTATTCTAGTAAAAGCTAGCGCTGGTGGAGGTGGAATAGGAATGCAAATTGTTAATGATTATGGAGAATTAATTAAATCTGTAGAAAAAACAAAAAATTTAGCTAAGAAAGCTTTTGGTAACAGTGATATCTTTTTAGAAAAATTTATAAAAAATGCAAGACATATAGAAATACAAATATTTGGTTTTGGTGAAAAGAAAGCTGTACATTTTTTTGAAAGAGACTGTTCAATTCAAAGAAGATTTCAAAAAATTATAGAAGAAAGCCCAGCACCAAAGATAGATGAAAAAATTTTAAATGAAATGGCACAAAGTGCAGTTAACTTTGCAAGTAATCAAAGTTATGAAGGTGCTGGTACGATAGAGTTTATCTATGATGTGGATGAAAAAAAATTCTACTTTTTAGAAATGAATACAAGAATTCAAGTAGAACACCCTGTTACAGAAAGTATAACCAACTCAGATTTAGTAGAGATGCAAATAAAGTTTGCATTAGGTATTGATCTTGATTTGATGGAACAAAATAAAATTAATAGGAGCGGTCACGCAGTTGAATGTAGATTGTATGCAGAAGATCCTTCAAAAAACTTTCTTCCTTCCCCAGGAAAAATTACAAAACTAAAAATTCCAAACTTAGGCTTAACAAATATTAGATTGGATATTGGTGTTGATGAGGGGGATGAGATATCTTTTTATTACGATCCAATGATAGCGAAGATCATTTCTAAAAGTAAAAATAGAACTGAAAGTATTAATAATATGATAAATTTTTTAAAAGATCTTGAAATTGAAGGTATTAAAACAAATAAATCTTTTTTGATATCTGTTCTCCAAAATAAAACTTTTGAGGATGCTAACTTTAATACAAAATTTATTGAAAATAATTTAACTTTATTTACAGAAAAAAAAGAAATTAACTTAAAAGACAAACAGCAAAATAAAAATAATGAGCAAAAATATAGCGATAAAGATGTAAAAGCATTTGAAAAAATTATTTCAAAAACTCCAAAAATTAAAAATGGTCAAGACTATACAGAAAAAGACTTAAAAGAATTTGAAAATATTGTTTCATCAAAAAGTAAAAAGAAGAAAACTGATGAAAATACTGAAGTAAACAACGTTCCAGGCAAAATTTACGATATTCCTAAGTTCTTACCCGCTGGTGATAAATATATGCTTATTGAATTTGGAAATGTGATGAATTTAGAGCTTAATTTTACCGCTCAAAATCTAGCAAAGGCAATAAAAGACCATAAAGTTAAAGGTGTTTACGAAACATCTCCATGTTTTGCTTCTATGATAGTTCATTATGAACCTGAAGAAATAAAATTTAATGAATTAAAAAATGAACTTATATCTCTAATCAACTCATTAGGGCCTTCGGATGATATAGAAATAAATAGTAGAATTTTTTCTTTTCCAACTGTTTATTTGGATAAATGGACTAAAGAATGTATTGAAGATTACTCAAACAAAATAGCTAAAAAGAAACCTGATCCTGAACTTATAACCGAATTAAATAATCTTGAGAATATTGATCAGTTTGTAAGAGTTCATTCAAGCACAGAATATTGGGTAGCAGCGATAGGTTTTTGGCCAGGCCTTCCGTTTATGATGGCTCTTGATCCAAGGTGTAAACTGACTGTTCCAAAATATAATCCTCCAAGAACTTGGACTCCAAAAGGAACTGTTGGTATGGGTGGTGCTTCAACTTGTATTTATCCAGATCGTCTACCAGGTGGTTATCAAATTTTTGGAATTATCCCTGTTCCTATCTGGGATACCAAAAAAAGTTTTCCAGTATTTGAAAATAATATATGTCTTTTTCAACCTGGTGACAGAGTAAAATTTGTACCTACTACTTATGAAGAGTTTGACCATGTGTCAAACAAAATAAAAGATGGGACATATAACTATAATATTGTTGAATATCAAAAATTCTCAGTAAAAAATTATAAAAGTTGGTTAAAAAAAATCGACCATTCAAAGAGGTTTTAAATAAAATATGGTTCAAGTAATTAAAAAAGGTCTAGAAACATCTGTTCAGGATTATCCTGGAAGAATTGGAACTTTAAACCAAGGTTTTCCCTCTTCAGGTCCAATGGACAGTTGGTCTTTCAGACTTGCAAATGTTTTAGTGGAAAATGAAGCTGGAGCAGCTGCATTAGAATGTCAGTTTATGGGTCCAACACTTAAATTTGATAGTGATAGAATTATTGCAATTACTGGAGCTGACATGCGTCCAAAGATAGATGGAAAGCTTGTTCCATTATGGGAAAGTTTGTCAGTCAAAAAAGATCAAATTTTAGAAATGTCTTATGCAACTATAGGTGCAAGAGCTTACATTGCCTTTTCTGGAGGAATTAATACTACGCCTTGGCTTGGTTCAAGATCTACTTTTCACAAAGCAGGAGTTGGTGGAATAGATGGTAAAGCAATACAAGATGGTCAAATTATCCCTTTGAATAAATCTAAGTCATATCCTGGTAGAAAAATTAAAAAAGATTCTATCCCAGTAATGTCTACAAATAAAAAATGGTCAATAGAAGTTGTTAAAGGACCAAATGATGATTGGGTAGATGAAAAAGGACATAAAATGTTTTTAAATGCTGACTGGAAACTTCAGTCTAAAAGTGACAGAACAGGTTATAGGTTAGATGGGCCAAAATGGTCTTTTGCTGAAAAAGCAACTAACAAAGGTTTAGAGCATGGAACTTATCCCTCAAACATTATCGATCAAGGATATCCTGCGGGAGCAATAAACTTGGCCGGACAAACTCCAATTATTTTAGTCAATGATGGTCCTAGTATGGGTGGATTTATTGTTCCTTACACTGTTCCTTCGGCATCTTTTTGGAAACTTGGCCAAGCAAAACCAGGTGATAGTTTTAATTTTGTTAAAATATCTGTTGATAAAGCTCAAGAATTACGATCGGAACAAACCCAAATTTGTAGTGAAATTAGTGTGATATCTTCGAAAAAAGACAATGATTTAAATCAAAAAAAGAAAAAAATAAAAATTGATCATATAAAGATTGTTGATTTTGACAAAGAAAAAATGAACGAAAAAATAAGAACTAAAATAATGGAGAGAAAAGGAATGAAATCAATTAAAATTAGATATTTTGATTAGATAGATGAAAGATACTTATGACAACAGAAGTTAAAACAACAGTACCTGGAAATATGTGGAAAGTTTTAGTTAAAGAAGGTGATGTAGTTAAAAAAGGAGATACATTATTTATTATGGAAGTAATGAAAACAGAAGTACATCATGATTCACCAGTTGATGGAACAGTAACAAAAGTTAATGTTGTAAATGATCAGGAGGGCATTGATCCAGATACAGTTGCTGTAGTAATTGAATGACAAACAAGAAAGTTGAATACTTAAAATTAATTAAAAATCTTTCAGATGATATAGGTATATCTGAAGAGGAAACAAAAAGTTTAGTTGATATTGCGTTATCTTCTTCAGACCCAAGGTATGTAAATTATGAAGAATTAAAAGATGAAATTACAACTTTTCTAGTTATAAATATATTTTCTTTAATTTGTAAATTATAAATCTTATGCAAGACCAAATGATATTATACAATGGTCCAAATTCACCCTTTGGAAGAAAGACTAAAATTACAGCTTTAGTACAAGAAATTAATTTAGAAGAAAAAATTATAAATGTATATGAGTCTGATTTTTTAGATAAACATAATCCCTTGAGAAAAATTCCAACACTTCTAGTTGGACAAGATTCAATTACAGATAGTGATAATATATGTTTGTACCTAGATTCAATTTCAAAAAAAAATACTTTGTTTCCCAAAAAACATTATTGGCGAATAATGAATATAACTTCTATCGCTAATGGTTTAATGGAAGCAGTACTAGAAAGAAGAATGGAGACTATAAGACCAGAAAGTGAAAAGAGTAAAAATTTTATCAGTAAACAAGAATTTAGGATTAAAAGAACCATTGAATGGTTAGAAAACAATTGGAACAATTATGATGAAAATAATTTAACTATGGATCAAATAGCAATAGGTTGTGCATTAGATTATACAATCTTTAGATACAATGATGAGTGGAAAAATAATAATAAAAATCTAACTATTTGGTTTGAAAGATTTATAAAAAATCAATTCATGAAATCGACCATGCCAGTTTAAAAAAGACTAATCGTAATAAAACATTGGTGCTTTTTTCCAGTCTAACCATGCAACTGGATCATGGCCCCATACAACTTTTGCATCTGTTTCTTTAGCAACTTTTCTTAATTTTTTTACTGACACCGCAGCGTCAGATGAGGATGTAACTAATCCTGGTAAACATTTATCACACCAATGATCTCCTGTATAAACTGCATCTCCAGTTAATAAAATATTTTTTGTTTTTGGTAAGTTAACTAATACGGATTGATGACCAGGGGTATGTCCAGGCGTATAAATTAATTTAATTGCTCCATCGCCAAAAACATCATAAAAATCTGTTTTTCTTCCTTGCAGAAATTTCCACCTTATGTTTGGTTTATCGAAATCAGCTCTTATATATGCTGGTTGAGAAAACCAGTCTGGATTAAAAGCATAATCATATTCAGTTTTTTGTGTTATGTAAGTTGCATTTGGAAAGTGCCCAAGAGCGCCCGAATGATCTAAGTGTAAATGTGTTTGTATTACATATTTCACATCCTCGGGTTTAGTATTAACTGTTTTAACCATATCACGGCACCATTCCGATGGCTTCATCACCGGATCATAAGCTTTTATAACATCTCCCCAATGTTTATGTTTATCTAATGCTACTTCTATTGGCATTCCTCCGTCTATAACAACATCTCCTTCTGGATGTTTAATTAAAAACCATGGTACGGGTATCTCGTAAGGCTCTTCTCCCTGGTTCATTTTGATAAATTTCACTTTGGTTTTTATAGATCCAGTCTGAAACATATAAAGTTTAATTCCAGTATTAAACTTAGTTGTACTTTCAAATATATCTTCGTTTTTTATTTCCATAAATTATCCTACCAAGCTGCCTCATAAATATTTAGTGCATCAATTTCTGTAACTTCTCTAGGGTTGTTAATTAAAAGACGTGTTTGCTTCATTGCGTCTGAAGCCATTTTCTTACATGCACTCTTTGGGATATTTACTTCTCTCAGTTTTTGTGGAAGACCAATTTTTTTAGATAAACTCTCTAGTCTATCGATGAATTCTGAGCACACTGCTTGACTTCCCTGATTAGTATTAATGTCAGGAAATAAAAATGGTGCTAACTCTGAGTAATCATGAGTTGCCTTATTACTTACACTATTAAATCTTAACACATAAGGAAGTACTAAAGAATTTGAAAGCCCATGAGAAATATGAAAAGTTCCACCAATGGGATATGCAAGAGCATGAATGGCCGCAACTGGAGAATTAGCAAAAGCTTTGCCAGCTAACATTGCTCCTATCAACATATTTCCTCTTGCTTCAATATTTGAACCTTCAAATACTGCTTTTTCTATAGATCCACCAAGTAATTTTAAAGCTTCTATTGATAACATTTTCGAAATAGGATTATTATTTTTACTTGTAGATGCGTATGCTTCAATTGCATGGACCATAGCATCAATTCCTGTTGCTGCTGTAGTACCTGCTGGAAGACCTAAAGTTAAATCAGGGTCTAAAATAGCTAAATCAGGTAATATCAGTGAAGAAGAAACTCCTTTTTTTTCTTCCTCTCCAACAGTTATAATTGATACAGGCGTAACCTCTGATCCTGTACCTGCGGTGGTTGGAATTAGAACAAGAGGTAATCGTGGTCCTTTTGCATTTGCAACTCCCCATGCTTCTTCTAAATTTTCACCAGATCCAAGTATTAAAGCTGTAAGTTTAGCTACATCCATGGAAGATCCTCCTCCAAAACCAATAACACCTGTTGCTTTAATTTTTTTTCCAACTTCAATTGCTTTAAGAAGAGTTTTTTTGGAAGGATCTGCTTCAACGTCATCAAAAATTTCAACTGAACTAATTTTTTTTAATTCTTTTAAAGTTTGCTCTGTTAAGCCCAATGACATTAAACCTTTATCAGTTATAAAAAGAACACTTTGACCTAGTTTGTTAGAAATTTCTTCACAAGAATCTTTTGCTTGACCACTTCCATATCGAAGACCAGGTGTTGTATTAAATTGAAAAGAATTTAAAGTCATAAATTATTACACAAAGTAAACATAAAATATTATTGAAAATATTGCTATTCCTATAAGAATTAAAATCCACCCATATCCTGTGCCAACTTTGTCAATATAATTTACTTCTCCTTGGACCTCGTCTGGCGGTTGATACAAATCATTAGCTTGAATAGGTTTGTTTGGCAAAGTTGATAAATCCATTTTGTTAGATAAAAACCAAATTAAGCCAATTCCAAAAAACCACCATATTAATTGATATCCCCAAATAGATGGTATTTTTAAAATCCACGCTTCATATCCTGCTCCAGGTTCTCCAAAAAAATTATTGCCTAAAACTTGTCCAGGTCCAACACCAAAAAACAACCAAACTAAAGCTATTACGTAAGCAAATGATCTTAATTTCGTTCTACTAGGATGTAGGCCCATATGATCATTTAAAAAATCATGAAATTTTTGTCTATGAGATCTGTACATATCAATCTTGGTAATATTTGAAAAACCAGAAATAGAGAAACAAATAAATACGTTAAATATTAAACCCCATACCCCTGAATGAATTGTTAAAGGCCATCTCCCCCAAGGTAATCTGTTTCCAGTAATTTGCTGTCCAATCGTTTCAGTTAAAATAACAATAATGATTCCGATTATCAAACCAGACATTGCTGCTCCTTTGGTAATCCAAGGAAACCATAACAATCCTAATAAAACAATAATAAACTGAAAAGCTATTGATATCGAAATTCCACTAAAAATTACCATTGCTGGTTTAGCAAACGTAGCTAAATATAGTGAAGCTAAAAAAATTAATAACATAATAATTCTAGCAACAGCTAGTTCTTTTTCCCAAGATATATTTTTATTTACATAAGTTTTATATAAGTCTCTAGTAATAATACTGCCGGAAGTCATTAATAGCGCTGAAGATGTTGATTGTAGAGCTGCTATTATTCCAACTCCTAATAAACCCGTTAACCAAAGAGCATTTTCGTCCATTAAATTTATAATATTATAAATTATTAATGAACGATCATTATTTTGTGTCTCTGGGAGCAGATTTTTAATTGCTAACCCATTACTGTTTATTTCTGGATTAGCTCCTAACAAACTTGCACCAATACCTTGGAAAGTTGTAAAAATAAATAATAATAAACCCACTACTACTGCAGAACCCCATACTTGATAATATGAAAATACTTTTGGATGTTTTGCAGAGTAACTCCACATAGAAAAAGAAGGAGAGAGGATAATACCCATAAATGTTACTGTAAAAGTAAATATCATCATTGCTGTCCATGGACCGCCGACTGCTTCGTTTTTACCTAAACCTGCAACCCATTGAATAACTCCTGGTAATGCAAAATATCCATTATAGTCTCCTCCTCCGTAGCCATTTGTATTTCCCCATGAACTAATTGAAGTGCTTGCAATTTTTGCTAATGATCTACCAAATGAATCTAAATCCCCAATGAAAGAATAAATAATAATTCCTAAAACAATAACAGTTACAAAATATAACCATGACTGAACTACACCAACGCTAACAATTGATTTAAATCCCCCTCTTGTAACATAAAAAAGAACAATTGTAGAAACTACCCACATTCCCATTTCTCTAGAGACATAACCTTCACTTAAAATATTTATTAAATAACCAGTTGCTCCGAAAAAAACTGCTATAAGCGGAATTGCTACGAAAAAAGTTACTAAAACAGATAAAACTCGAATAGTGTCGCTTTTATAATAATCATAATACATTTCACCTGGTGTAATATATCCAAATTTTCTACTTAACATCCACTGACGCTTAAAAAAAAATATACTTCCAAGCGGCACTGTTATTGCAATAAAAGCTGTTCCTACATATTGAAAACCATCGTTAAAAATTAAATTTGTTTGAGATATTACGGTTAAACCTGAAAAAGTAGCTGCTGTTGCGGCAAAGAAAAAAACCCAAGAAGAAACATTTTTATTTGCTAAATAAAATTTTTCTGGACTATCAGAATTATAATTAGATCCTCTTACACCCCAAAAAAAACAAAATGCGGCATAAATTAATATAAATATTAACAACCAAAGAGATTTTTCGGACATTTAATCCTTTCACTTTAGGTACAACGCATTGGCGCTGACTCGCCACGTTCTTTTTTTATTCTTTCTGCTTCTTCCTGTGCTTTTTCAATTGAATTAAAAACTTTATCTTCAAACAAAATAAAAGGTTTTGCTCTATCGGCATTAAGTTGCGCCACACACCATTCTTTACCAGGTTTTGTACACATTACCATATACGCTCCTGGTATGGGTCCATACCGTCTATTGTTTAATGTAAAAAGGCACTTAGCAAGTTCGGTCAATTTATCTTCATCTAAATTTCCTAAAGCATTCTTTTCTAATTCATTCAATGGTGTAACATTGTCAGATCCTAGCACGCTTTTACCGCCTGTTCCTTCTGGTCTTGTAAATTGAGGTTTGTCCATTATGGTAGTGGTCCTTCTTTTAAAAATCCTTTAATAGCATTCTCTAAAATTTTAGAAACGTTATTGTTATAATTGTTGTATGATAAACTTCCACACCAAGATAATGAACCTGGAGCAAACAAAGCTCCGTCATTTGGGGTTTTGTAATAAATCATGTCAGCTCTAACCATTGGGTTCTCTGTACCTCCGCCGTAAAAACCTCTAACTGTAAAATGAATTTCCTCATTAACTTGCATCATTAAATTTGTATGGTTTTCAGATCTTGCTAGTAAATATGCGTTATGCGGAGTTCCAAATTCTAGATCATATCTATCAAGTTCTAAACCTGCGGCGCCACCACCTACTAAACCAAAATCTCCAATAACTTCATCTTCGCCTACTCCATCAAAGATCCATGAACATTCAGGTCTTTTACTATCAGGACATCTTTTATAATAAGAACCAACATCAAAACCATAAGCTGTGAAAGTTAATCCACAAACTTTTGATGGTATTCTTCCTCTTGCTCTCCACATCCCTCCATATTTTCCGTCAAAGGCATTGTTGTATTCACCCGGATTTGCAGTCCATGCTCTTGTGCCAGCTTCTCCTTTTCTTACTTCAATTATATTTGGATTGTCAGGATGGTATTCGCTTATCCAGTAAAATCCATCGGATCCTAGATATATCCATCTACCTCCATTTAATTGGTATTGTTCATAGGCTGCTAACATTTTTTCTGAGCTATACTCAGGGTGCGAACCCGTTAAAACGCATTTGTATCGATTTAATAATTCTACTCCTTCTAAATGTAAATCTTCATCAGTTACTACATCAAAATCAATTTTTTTCTCTTCCAACCAGTCAGTTAAATGCAAATCTGCATTTAGTTGCCAAAGCGAAGGTGATAGCCAATGTCTATATTTAGGTCTCATATTTAAAATTGGTCTTAGTCTAGAAGAGATAGCAACACCACTGCCATCAGAATGTTTAGAATATGTTGATAAACCATACTCTCTATGTTCATTTAGATATAAATCTGATGCAGCTAAAACAGGAACTTTTCCTGCTAGCAATTGTGCTACAACTGAATTTGTTCCTAGATTGTCGTTAGAATATGCTAAATAACTATTCGTTGGCAATACAAAACAAAGTTTAGATGTTGCTTTTCCTTTTGGTGGTTTTATTACAAATGGAATAAAATCCTCCGTTTCCGCGGACTCTTCACCATTGATTCTTAATCTTGCAGCATAAACTCCACTTCGAATTAAATCAGGAACTTTATATGTAAAGTCTACATCCCATCTTGCATCGTCTATATCATCATCATGAAAATGAATAGCACCATATTCTTCTGGTTTGTGATGAAAAACCATTTCATCTGCAGTCCAGTTATAACCTGTCATACCTCTACATGGTAAATTAATAATAAATCCATTTAGGTGATTAGATGTGGTATCAATTATATATGTAGAAGCTATGTTTTTAGTAATGTTTGCATGAAAGTCCCATGCTCCTATTACTTCAGATCTAAGTTCAGATGTACAACCACTATATCCTCTTGCTAAAGACTCTATTTCAGATTTTGATAAAGCTTTTTTACTTAATCTTGGTCTGTCTATTTTACCATTATAAGTTAAAGTTTGCTCTGGCAATTCAATTGGATTTAATGCTTCTTTATAATGTCCTCCATGAATATGCCTGCCTGATCTATCGTTTAATGTGCATGCTGACATTAAAAAAGGAGCATCATTAGCTCTAGGTTTTAGATTATTTACTGATTCAACATAAGAAGTTGTTTCATCTGCTGGATGAAGTAAAGACATCCCTAATCCGCCATTTGTAGGAGTGACACACGGTTCTTGATAAAGTTTTAATTTTCCTGTTTGAGCGTCGTAAGTAGCTGCAACCAAATACCAAACTTTTCTCATTAGTTCTTTTTCACTCGAAAGAGTGGTTACTTGACCGCTTCCATCTCCTATCATTACTGATAAGCATTTATTCTCATCTATAAAAAGACCATAACCACTTTTAGCTTTATCATTCCATTTAGTAAGAATTCCCTGTTTACCTTTTTCTGGTGTAGTTGGAAAAATATAAGCTTGTAGAGTGAAACTTGTTGTATTCAATCTATCGTCTTGAGGAATTATTATATAAGAGCCTCCATGAATTCTCTGATTTCTTCCTTGAAATGTTTTATTACATTCAGCACCTATTTCTTCGTCTTTATAACCAGGACCTTCAGGATTGGTATCTCCATGGATAAGTCTTACAATTTGTACATCGTAGTTTTCGTTTTTTTCTGCATTTACATAAAACTTAATTTCCTCTCCAGGAAAAGCTTGGTACTTATCACTGTAGCCAGTAATTCTTAACATTGAATAAGCCTCAATAAATTAATCATCCACCATGCCTCTCAAGTAAATCCACAACTCTTTTTAAAAAGATTGCATGCTCACATGCTTCTTCTGATGAAAAAGATTCTTCTAATATCTCAACTGGTTCACCTCTTACACCTGTTACGATTCCAATTCTATAATCTTCAAAATCTTTTTTACAAATGGTTACATACTTTTTAATGTGCATAGGCTGGCGTCTAAGCTTGTCTAATACTATTTGTAATTCTTTACTATGTTCAACCATTGGCTGACCTTTGTGAGGTTGTGGAGCTCTTCCTACTGGTGTTGCTCTATGCTCCTCTATTAATTTATTTCTCATTTTCTCATCTCTAAGAAGAGGTAAAACATATTTTTCAGTTATAAAATCATCAGTACTTGTATGACCTAGATCTAGCTGTACTCCTGTTTTATCTTTTTTCATTGCAAACCCCCTTTTTTAATAATTACTTATTAGTCCTTTCTTGAATTATTTTTAAAGCTTCAATTAAATAAACTCTAAATACTTCATGATTTTCACTCATTGGGAAATGGCCAATATCGGTCATTTCAATATAAACCCCTCCTTTAATTTGCCTTGCTGTATTTTCTGTTGCTTCGGGGGGAGTTAGATAATCATAAGTTCCAGTTAACATTATTACTGGACATTTGTGCCCGTCAATATTTTTTAATTCATTTCTTAAATCGTGATCAACTGAATAAAAATATAAATCTCCTTTAAATGCCTCTGATCCCTGTGTGTAATAATGCCATGTCAACCATCTATCTTTTTCTGGTGATTGTGGTGCCATTAAATCCCATGTTCCACTTGCACAAACTTGTGCTGCATTAGCATGAGGATGTCTCCACCAATCTAAATAAAATCCTGGTGCATAATCTGCAGCTTCAACTGGAATAACTGCTCTAAATTTATTTGGATGCCTTAAAGCAAGTTGTAGAGCTACATTTCCCCCGAATGAGGATCCCATAAATATTGGATCTTTCAAACCTAAAGCATCACATAATTTAACAATAAAATTACAATAATGTTCTGCAGTTAACTTGTATTCTTCTTTCCACCATTCTTTATTGTGTGGAGGATCTGATTTTCCATGTCTTGGTAAATCGTATGCTATAACATTATAATTTTTTGTAATTTCTTCATCTTCTAAAAGACCTCGCCATTGGTGATTATGACATCCCGCAGTATGTTGACAAATTAGTGGAATACCCTTCCCATTTTGTAAATAAAAAACTTTATATTCACAATCGTCTACTTCTATTGTTACATAACGTCCAACTACGTCGTGATGTTTTACCATTTAGTTTCTCCTATAAAATTATAATCCTTCATTAAACTGGAACTCCTGTTTTTCTTAACAATTCAAATTGAACTGTAAAATTTCTTAAATTTTTCATTAGAATTAAGTGATTTCCTTCAATTTTTAAATCTCTTAAAAAACTAGCTGACCATATTCCGTGGTACATTGGTTTGGGCATTGGCTGACCAAATTCTCTCCATGTTTTTGCTGAAGCTCTTAATGCAAAATCGTAAGGGTCTAATGGTGACGGATTTGTATTAATATTTTTTACTTTACCATCGTGCATTTCTATTATCACTTTTGCATTTTCCATATCAAACATAAAAGAGCATGTATAATATTTTGCCATAGCTTTGATGGTCTCATCGCCGTTAGTAAGATCTTCATATTTTTTTGCCCAATTTTCAATTTCTGTACTCATAAAATATTTAATTTAAATTATTTGTTTTTTGGATTATTGGCTCCTTTTAAATTTTTTGCATCTTCACCAAAGTTCATATGATAATCTTTTTTTGGATTTCCATAATCACCAAGGATATTTCGGATGTTACTAATTTCTCCAGGATTCATTCCAATTTCTTTAAGAAGACTATCTAAAAACGGTTGATGAGCTCTATATCTTAAAGCTGAACTAACTACGTTATCTGCCAAGTTTCCTCCTCCACCTTTAGATCCACCAGAAGCAGCTGATCCGCCACCTCCCGAAGGTGAAACACTTGTTCCGCTAAATCCAGGAAGACCACTGACATCAACAATTTTAATGTCACCAATATTTGCCATAGGTTTAACACTCTCTCTAATAATTGACTCAATTTTTTCAGCAAGTTTAATTCTTAATGCACTTCTTCTATTTGCATCACTTCTGACGTTTTCAGCAAGGTTTAAAGCTTCCTTACCTGCAGCATCTATTTCATATCTTAGCTTAGCAGCCATAGTAGCATATTTATCTTGCTCAGCTTTTGCAGACGCTTCTATTACATCAACTTGTTTAATTCCTTCGGCTTTTTCTATGTATCTTGTCGAATTAGCTTTTTCTTCAGCTTCTACAGCTTTAGCTCTAGTATTTTGTTCTTCCGCCTTGGAAGCAAGAACCTCCTTAGATTTTTCAATTATTTCTAATTCTTTTTGATGTTCTTCAATCTGAATTCTTTTCGCTTTTTCAATATCTAAAGTTCTAACTTCTTTTTCAGACTCTATTCTATGTGAGTCTATATTTCTCTGCTGGGCAATTTTAGCGTTTTTAATTTCTTGTTCAGAAATTATTTGTGCTTCCTCAGCTTCTTTTTGTCTTTCTGATTGCTCTTTTATAATAGATGTTTTTTCTTGTGCACGTTTTATATCTACTAATCTTTGTTTTTCTAAACGTGCATATTCACTTTCTTTATCCAAATTTAAAATCTTAACTTCAGTTTCAAGATCTTTTTGTCTTATGTCAAGAGCTGCATTTTTTTCTAGTTCATTCTGCTCTTTTCTTCTTTTCTCAATTTCTTCTATTAACCTTGTTTCTGTGAGTTTTCTTTCAACTTCAATAACTTGATTTTGAGAAATTTTTGCAACTTCAATTGCTTCTTGACTTTTGATCTCTGCTTCCTCTGCTTCTCTTTCTTTTTCTGCTCTTTGTTTTATAGATTCAGTTTTTTCATTAGCCTTTTGAATAGCAACTTCTCTTTCTTGTTTAAATTTCGAAAACTCCTCATTTTTTTTAATTTCTAATTCTTTTTGAACAGTTTCTAAATTTTTATTTTCAATAGATATTTTTGTATCTTGTGTAATATCGTTTCTTTTCTTTTTCCTAGTTTCAATTTGTTCAGTTAATTGTGTTAAACCTTGCGAGTCAAAAGTATTTGCCGGATTAAATTGTTCTATAGGAGTTTGATCTAAAGAAATTATTGAGACTGTTTCTAAAGCTAATCCTGTATGACCAATGGACTCATCAGCAATTTTTGTAACTTCTTTTACAAACTGTCCCCTGTTCTCTTGTATTTCGTCTAGAGTCATTTTTGCTGCAACTTCACCTAAAGCATCTGCAAAACGACCTTGAACTACTTCTCTTAAATGTTCAGGATCAAGTGTTCTATTACCTAAAGTTTGTGCTGCAGTTGAAACAGCTTTGGGATCAGGTGGAACTTTAGTAAAAAATTCAGTAACGAGTTCAGCTCTCATTCTGTCTTTGGTTATTAATGATTTATCTCCACCTCTTTTTATAGTTATACTCAATGTTCGCATACCTACTTGAGTAATATTATGAATTATTGGTAGAACAAATGCACCACCTGATATAACAACTTTTTCTCCTAGCATTCCCGTTCTTACAAATGAGACTTCCTTTGAAGATCTTCTGTAAAGCCAATGCAATAAATAAACTATTATTGCTATTGCAAGTGCTAATAAAATTATCGCTGCTATTATATCTGCTCCTCTAGTCATAATTGTTCCTCCTTAAATCTGTTTTCCTTTCCTTGTGTCTTGTATGGCTGCACTATAGATAATCATTCCAAATATTATTTTATTTAAAAAATCAGCTAAATTATAAATTACATTTAAACTATTTATGTTTGCTCCACCTGCTAAGTGTTCAATAAAATATCCAATATGATAAATTGAGAAGCCTATTGTTATAATTAGCCTATTTGCAAAAAAAGCCATTTGCACACTTTCGTTCCCACATGATGCATTTTTCCTTCCAGTATCTCCCATGTAGAGTTCACCAATAATATAGAGCCATCCTACAATACCTACCAAAAATCCTAAGGTTACACTCATATATCCGTAAGCTCCTAAAAGTTGAGCTATTACCCACACCAGAGTACCTACTAAAAGACGCCAAAACATTCCTCTTTTAATATCTGTAACTGAATTAAGCATTACATAAAAAGTCAAAATTGTTAGTGGAAAAGTTAACAACCAATCAATGTATCTTAATGCTATTGGAGCCTGTCCATTTAAGACCCATAAATTCTTTGCATAAAAATAATGTATGGATGACATTAAAGCGATAACACCAACCAGGTTCATTACTGTTGACCATCGACTTGATAATCGGCCTCTTTCTAAAAAGAAGAAAATTGCAGCACCTATCATTGCAACAGATATCAGCCAGAAAGAACCCCCTACAATATCCTGTGGTAATAATAGCTTATTCATAATTCCGCAATATTCCCTTTATTAAAATAATCTAATTAACTAAAGAGTTTCTCATAAATCAAATTAAAAATATCATATATTTTTTACTTATATTTTATAGAAGTTTATTAACTATTATTTGCAACAAAAAAAAAATTTTTTTTTTTAAAATACAATTCTTGGTAGAATTTTTTTTTAAACTCGAAATAGAAGAATAATTTTATTTCGATAAAGTTTTAATAAATATATTATTAAATAATGTTGTCAAAAGTTATAGCTATTTCCCAACAGAAAGGTGGAACAGGTAAAACAACATTGGCTGTTCACTTGGCAATGGGTTTTATTAAATATCATAATTTTAAAGTTGCGGTAATTGATACTGACCCTCAAGGAAGTCTTGGGAAATGGTTTATGATAAGAACAGAAAATAAAATATCAAATACTAATTTAACTTTTAAAACTGCAAGTTTGTGGGGTGCACAATATGAGTCAAAAAATTTAAAAAAAGATCATGATGTAGTTATTATTGATACGCCTCCAAAAATAGAATCTGATGCACGCCCTTCAATAGAAGCCTCTGATTTAGTTTTAATTCCAATGAGTCCGTCTCATGTTGACTTCTGGGCCACTGAAGCAATTATAAATATTGCAAAAAAAGCAAATAAAAAAATAATGATTCAAATAAATAGGGCAAACCAAAGATCAAAACTAATTATTAAAACTAATGATTATATCAAAAGTCTCAATGTACCATCAATTGATACAATAATTGGAAATAGACAAATTTATGCTTCATCTATGGGGGAAGGAAAAACAGCAATTGAAAAACAAAGAAAAGGTAGTGCTGTAGATGAAATTAAAAAACTTTCAGATCAAATTTTAGCAGAATTAAACTAAAAATGTCTCTTCTTCTGAAAACTACAAAAATAATTAATGATTGGACTGATTACAACGGTCATATGAATTTATCATACTATATTTTAGTATTTGACAAGGGTGCTGAAGTGATTCTATCAAAGTTTAAAATGGGTGAACATTCTGCAAAAACAGAAAAAAAAAGTACAATGGTTGTTGAAACTCATACTACTTATAATAATGAAGTCAAAGAGGGAGAGGAAGTAGATGTTTTTCTATCTTTTTTTGATCATGATAAAAAAAGATTACATTACAAATTAGAAATGTACGAAAAAAGTAAAAAAATTTTATCTGCTACAACTGAAGTTTTATCTTTATATATTGATCTAAATTTCAGGAAAGTAGCTGAATTTGAAGAAGAAAAACTAAGGATAATGGAACAATTTATCGAAGAAAATAAATCAAAATTTAAAATTGATAACTTACAATTTTCAAATAAACTTAAAAAATAATTAAAAAAAAAATATTTATGGAAGTAAAGTTATTATCAGGTGCTTTAGGAGCAGAAATTAAAGGTATAGACCTTAAAGATACATCTGATAAAAATTTCAATATAATTAATAATTTATTATTAGAACATAAAGTTATTTTTTTTAGGGACCAGCCTTTAACAACGGATCAACATATTGCACTTGCTGAAAAATTTGGACCATTGGAAACTCATGCCTATGTTAAAGGTTTAAATGACTATCCAGAAATCGTAAGAATTATAAAAGCTGAAGATGAAAAAAATCAATGGGGCGAGAATTGGCACAGTGATGTGAGTTATAATTTTAAGCCTACTAAAGCGGTAATACTTAAATCCATTAAAATTCCTCCAGTTGGTGGGGATACTTGTTTCTCTAATATGGAGCTTGCGTGGGAAACTTTGGATGAAAAAATAAAAGATAAAATTAAAGATAAAAAAGCAATTCATAGTTCTCTGGGTGCCGAATTTTTTATAAAAAATTATAAAAAAATGGAAGGCAATAATAAAAAAAATTATGATGAATATTCTAACGAACATCCAATTGTTAGAACTCATCCAGAAACAGGGAAAAAGATTTTGTATGTTAACTGGACCTATACAAAAAAAATAGTGGGTATGAATAAAGAGGAAAGTGATGAAATTTTAAAACAAATTTTTGAACATCAGGCAAGACTTGATTTAACTTGTAGATTTAACTGGACAGAAAATACAGTTTGTATTTGGGATAATAGAAGTGTTATTCATTATGCAATAGCAGATTTTTATCCAGGAAAAGGTCTTGGCTATGAAAGAGTAATGGATAGAATTGCTGTTGAAGGAGACAATCCTCAATAAGAAATGCATATATTAGATAAAATTATTTCTAATTTTAAAAATAATAAATCTCTTTATATCGGTGAAAAAGTTACAATGTCTGAACATATGATTCAGTCCGCTATGTTAGCTGAAAAAGCAAAATCTAAAGATGTTTTGGTTTGTTCTTGTTTGCTTCATGATTATGGGCACTTTATTATAGAAAATCCCGATGAATTAGTAAAAAATAATGTGGATGGTAATCATGAAAGTATTGGTTATGAATATCTTAAAAATTTTTTTAAAAAGGAAGTGGTTGAACCAATAAAATACCATGTATTGGCTAAAAGATATTTAGCAAATAATAAAAAATACTATAATCAACTATCGGGTGCATCGAAGATAAGTTTAAAATTACAGGGTGGTGTATTAAATAAAAAACAAATGAATGAATTTGAAAAAAAACCGTTTTTTAAAAATGCAATAAAACTTCGAAAGTTTGACGAATTGGCAAAAAAAACAAATATAAAAATAAAATCTATTAATGATTACAAAGATCTATTAAGCTCCCAACTTTTATGAAATTTGATTATATAATTATTGGGGCTGGATCAGCTGGATGTGTTCTTTCAAATAGATTGACAGAAAATCAAAATAATAAAGTTGCTGTATTCGAAGCTGGAGGATCAAGTGATATTTGGAAAGTAAAAATGCCACTTGCTTTACTTTATACTATGCACGATCCAAAATATAATTGGAAATATTATTCTGAACCAGAACCAAATTTAAACAACAGAAGATTATTTTGTCCTAGAGGAAAAATGATTGGTGGATGCTCAGCACATAATGGAATGGTATTTGTAAGAGGAAATAGAAATGATTATGAGAGATGGGAAAACTTTGGCCTAAAGTCTTGGTCTTATGATAAGGTTCTACCTTATTTTAAAAAGATTGAAACATGGTCAGGTGGAGAAAATCAATATAGAGGCTCACTTGGTCCTCTTACAGTCAATCAATCTAAAAATGATAATCCTTTATTTAAAGCATTTATTAATTCAGCTTCAGAAGCTGGTCATACTATTAATCCTGATATGAATGGTGAAGAGCAAGAAGGTTTTGGTATGTTTGACACTACAATTCACGAAGGTCAAAGGGCTAGTGTGTCAAAATGCTATTTAAATCCTGCGAAAAAAAGAAAAAATTTAAATGTTTTTTCAAATTCATTTGTAGAAAAAATTATTTTTGATGGAAAAAAAGCAATTGGAATAGAGGTCAAAATTAAAAATAAAGTTCAAAAAATTTATGCTGAAAAAGAGATAATATTAAGTGGTGGTTCAATTAATTCACCTCAACTATTAATGCTCTCAGGTGTAGGTGATGCTACTCATTTAAAAGATAAGGGAATAAATGTTGTTAACGACTTGAAAGGAGTTGGTAGAAACCTTCAAGATCATTTGGAGACATACATCATGCAAGAATGTAAAACACCTGATACTCTTTATACTTATACAAAATTAATCCCAAAAGTTATGGCAGGAATTCAATGGTTTTTATCTAAATCAGGACCATGTTCTAAATCTTTTTTAGAGGCTGGAGGTTTTGCAAAATCTTCTCCGGAAAGAGAAATAGCAAATATTCAATTTCATTTTTTTCCATCATTTGTTATTGATCATGGTTTAGTTAATCCAAGCTCACACGGATATCAATTACACGCAAGCCCAAATCATCCAAAAAGTAGAGGATTAATAACTCTAAACTCTTCAGACCCTTATGATTATCCAAAAATATTATTTAATTATTTGGAAGATGAGGATGATTTAAAACAAACAAGAGAGTGTATTCATGTTGCAAGAAAAATCTTAGGTCAACCTTCTTTAGTAAAACATTCTGGTAAAGAAGTTGGTCCAGGTTCTGATAAAAAAAGTGATGAAGAATTAAATGAATATATAAGATCTAAGGCTGAAACTGCTTATCACCCATGTGGTACTTGTAAAATGGGTGTTGATGATATGGCAGTAGTTGATGAAAATTTAAAAGTTAAAGGAATGCAAAACCTAAGAGTTGTTGATGCTTCAGTTATGCCAGAAATTCCAAGTGCAAATTTAAACGCTCCAACCTTGATGATTGCTGAAAAAGCTTCTGATTTAATACTAAATAATATTTAAGGATGGAAGAAACTTTTGTTTTAGCTTTTCAAAATCATAAAAAAAATAATTTTCAAACTGCCGAAAATCTTTACAAAAAAATATTAAAAAAAAATCCAGATCATTTTGAAACTACATATTATTTAAGTAAATTATTTGCTCAAACACAAAGGTTTAATTTAGCAAAGCCAATGCTTGAAAAAGCGATTCAACTCAAACCAGATTATGCAAAGGCACATAATAATCTGGGAATAGTATTTACTAAATTAAGAGAAAATCAAAAAGCAATAAATAGTTTTAAAAAAGCAATTCAAATCGAGCCAAATTATTCCGATGCTTATTACAATCTTGGAATAGTGATGCAAGAAATGGGAGAGCATAAAGATGCAATTATTAATTATGAAAAAGCGATAAAACTTAAGCCAGATTATGTAAAAGCATATAATAATCTTGGGATAACACTACAGGAATTAGGAAATCATAAACAAGCAAAAATTTATTATGAGAAAGCTATTCAACTAAAACCTAATTATTCAGATGCCTACTATAATCTTGGAAGATTGATACAAGAACTCGGAGAGCATAAAGACGCAATAACTAATTATAAAAAAGCGATACAGCTTAAACCAGATTACGCAAAAGCGCATAACAGCCTCGGTATTGCACTTCAAGAATTGGGAGAACACAGAAAAGCGATAAGCGCTTACAAAGAGGCAATTTTAATTGTTCCTAATAGTATTATTATTAATGGTATATCAGATTTATTTAAATCAATTAAATTAGGTAACATAACAGAGGATAATAGTGATGAACTTAAGAAATTATTTTTATTTTTATACAAAAAAAATAATATAAATCATGATAATATTTTTCATAATTCAAAATTACTATTATTTTATGGAGAAAATGAAGATCAATTAAAACAAACCATTCTTATAGATTCTCCATTACTAGAAAATAAATTAATACAAAATTTATTAGATGATGAGCTTTTTCTTTTAATGCTCCAAAAATCTTTGATAGCAGACAAATTTTTAGAAAAATTACTTACAAAAATTCGAAGTGAAATACTTTTTAATTTAATGGACTCTAATAAAAATATTTTAAATAAATATTTTGATTTTATAATTTCACTTGCAGAGCAATGTTTTTTAAATGAATTTATTTTTAGTCAAAACAAAAAAGAAATTAGTTTTGTAAATAAATTAAAAAATAAAATAATAAATAACAAAGAAATTAACGAGTTGGAGGTATCAATCTTGGGATGTTACATGCCATTAAATACATCAAAGAAAATTATTAATAAACTAATAGACTTTAAATCAAATAATATTTTATTTAATAATTTAATTACTACACATATTAAAGAACCTCTCGATGAAATTAAGTTAACAAATTCTATTAAATCTTTTAGTACAATTAATGATAATATTTCTAAAAAAGTAAGAGAACAATATGAAGTGTATCCCTACCCTAGATGGAGATATGTTAACAAATATTCTCAAGCAAATTTTTTATTTCAATTAAATGATGAAATAAAACCTAATCAAATCAAATATAATAATAAATTTCTTCATCCAAATGTTCTTATTGCAGGTTGTGGGACAGGACAGCATATTGCATCTGCAGAAAGATATCTCAATTCTAAAATACTTGGTGTTGATATAAGTCTAAAAAGTCTTGCTTATGCAAAAAGAAAAACATTAGAATTAAATTTTAAAAATATTGAATTTCTACACGCAGATATATTGGAACTAAAAAGCTTAGATAGAAAGTTTGATATTATAGAATGTGTGGGAACCCTTCATCATATGAAAGATCCCTTAAATGGACTAAAAATATTGTTAAATTTATTAGAACCGCATGGATTCTTAAAACTAGGTTTATACAGTAAAATTGCAAGACAAAATATAATTAACGCAAGAGAATTAATTAAAAGACGAAAAATAAAAAATACACCAGAGGATATTAGAACTTTTAGAGACTCAATTTTAAATGAAAAAGAAAATCAACCACTACAAAAATTATTTAATATTAAAGACTTTTACTCTACGTCAATGATAAGAGATTTGATATTCCATGTTCAAGAACATCGTTTTAACTTACCAGAAATTTCTAAAATTTTAAAAGATTTTAATTTGGAATTTCTTGGTTTTATAAATCCATCAATCAAATTTGAATACTCAAAAATATTTTACAAAGATAAAAAAAATATTTCTTTAGATAATTGGAATAAATTTGAAATGGATAATCAAGAAGCTTTTTCTAATATGTATCAATTCTGGATAAGGAAAGCTTAAAAGTTTTTAGAAAATAAATATATATAATTAAATTTTAATTATTTAGTTTTTATATTCAAAATTTTGTGTGTTTTCATTAATGCTTATAAGTTTTGCTTTATTTCTCAAATGAAATTTTGTTGCCATCTCTGTTAATGGAGATAATGTAACCAATCTATTTAAATGATTAGATTTTTTAATCATTTTAAATACTTCTTTAACAATTAATTTCCCTCCTCCTTTTTTTTTTGACCATACGGTATAAGCTATTGCAATTTGTCCAACTCTTTGATCTCTCTGAGCGCTTTGTAAAAAAGCGTCCTTACTCAAATTATCTAATTCTTTGACAGTTTTTGGTATTTTATTTGTAAATGCAAAACACATAATTGCATGAATTTCATTTTGGTATTTTACTCCATAAATTTTTCTTCCATAACTTGTTCTAAATTCATTATCCAACTCTGGTCTTACAGGGTCCTCTTTTACATTGCATTCTCTTAAGCTTACTAATTCAGCTCCCTTAACCCAATCAAAAAAATTGTTAAATCTTTTTTTTATAATCTGTTTATTTTTTCTTATTCTAGCTTTTAATCGAGTTTTTACATTTTTCTCAATACTGATCATATTATTTAATTTAAATGTTATTGATAATATTAATTATTGAATTTTAATGACAATGTACATTGTGCATTTTAAGCATGTAGTAATTATATGGCCATGGTGTTAAGAAGCCAACAACCAACATAATAGGTACTACCCAAAAGTTCAAAATAGCGCCACCAGTTAATAAATAATCTGTAAAATTCATTGCAACTTCCATAGAAATCATTGAAATAAAACTCATACTTATTGCAGTTTTAAATGATTTTATTAAACTAAAATTTTGTCTCATTAAAACAAAAGTTTCGAGAGCAATACTTGTTATCAATCCATTAATTATTGCTAATAACATTATGCCAAATAATGGAAATGATATTTGGCTTACTTGAAAAAAAAGTATTGTCCCAAAATCACCAATGGAACAACCTAGTAAGCACCATGCTGTATTTTTTGCACTTTTTTTCCAAGTATGTCTACAAGACCAGTTAAAATTTAAAGTTTTTGTATTCACTTATTTAAATTAATACTTATTAAGCAAATAATTTCAAACATGATTGATGCCGCAACCATAGATGTGATGTTATTTGGATTATCTTTTGTAGGCATCAAGCACGCAACATCTCCTCCAATAACATTTTTTCCTTTTAAACACTGAATTAATTTTCTTGCTTCATCCATATTGAATCCTCTAAAGGCTGGCTCAAGATTTGCTGTTCCTGGAGCAACTGTTGCATCTAAACAATCTAAATCAAAAGTAACATAAATTGGATTATCTCCCAATCTATCTAGGATCATCTTTGAGCATTTTTCATGACCTAATTTTTTGTATTCATCAATAGTTATAACTTGATATCCAATATCATAACTTGCTTGTAGCCAATCTAATGTTCTTGGATTTCCTCTAATTCCAATTTGTGTACTAGTATGTGGATCGACATTTCCTTGTTTTACTAAATAAGATGCCCAATGAGCAGCAGATTTTTTAGCTCCCAAAAAATGATCTAATTTTTCATAACAATCAGTATGAGCATCAAAATGTACTAAAGTAATTTTTTTTCCTTTTGTTAATTTTGAATTTTTTTTTGCTAAACTTTGAACAATTCCTCCGGTGACTGAGTGATCTCCTCCAATTGAAACAACTGGTTTTTCTGCTTTTTCAATATGATCATAAAAACTTGAAATTCTTTCAATACATTTTTCATTATTATTTGCTTCAGGAAATGGAACATCTCCTAAGTCATGAATTTTATGCTCCTTCCATGGATCGATTTTGTATTCAAAATGTGATCTTCTTAGCATTGCTGAAATATTTCTTACAGCTCTTGGTCCTAAATGTTGGTCTCTTTCTGTTGTACCATTTCCAGTGCTATGAGGCACTCCAACTAAGGCAATATCACAATTTTTTGGGTCTGGATCATTTTTACATCTAAACAAAGTTGGTATTCCCCACCAATATAGGGTTTCCATCATTATTTTATCTTCATCAGAAATCATTAAATTAATATTACATAATTATTAAAAATTTAAAGAAGAAAAAAACTATGATATAGGGGCGAATGTCTTCAAAAAATAATAATCCTAGGGGAATTATTTTTATATTAATATCCATGCTGGTTTTCTCAGTGCAGGATGGGATTATGAAGCATATCTTTAGTTTTGTATCACTGTACGAGGTTTACTTAGTTAGAACTGTAGTTAGCGTTATTTTAATTTTATTTTATTTAAAATTAACAAACAAACCAATAGTATTTAAAACTCAATATCCATTATTAACTTTTATTCGTGTGATTCTTTTCTTTTTTGGATTTAGCTCTTTTTATGTTTCATTATCTGTATTGCCTTTAGGTTTTGCAACAGCCTTGTTTTTCGTTACCCCTTTTTTAATTACAATATTTGCACATTTCTTTTTAAAAGAAGAGATAGGAATAAGAAGATGGTCTGCAGTGGTTGTGGGATTTATTGGTGTATACATAACATTAAATCCTGATTTTAATAATTTTAATTATTTAAGTTTATTACCAATTTTGTGTGCATTTTGTTATTCGTTATCAATGATAATTATAAAAAAAACCTCTGATAAAGATAGTGTTTACACTCAAACATTTACTTTTTATTTTGGGGCAATAATTTTTAGTACTATTTTCTATTTTTTAATTGGAGATGGACAATATAATACTTCAGATCATCCTGCTTCCCAATTTATCTTTAGAGAATGGTTTGTGGACTTAGAATCTAGTATATTATTTATGGTTGCAACTGGATTGACAGCTACTGTAGCTTTTCTTCTTTTGTTTAAAGCTTATAGCATAGCATCTCCTGCAGTAGTTTCTCCTTTTGAATATTCAATATTGTTATGGTCGCCTTTAATAGGTTGGATATATTTTAATGAGATTCCAAGTTTAAATACGGTCATTGGAATAATAATAATTGTCTCTAGTGGTATTTATATTTTTATGCGTGAAAAAGCTCAGGACCAATCAATTGCTTCTGAAAAACCTCTAAGATAAATGACAAAAAATATAATCCCTACAATTAATATTTCTACAATAATAAAAAATGGTTATGAAAGCCAAAGTTCAATTAAAATAATAAATAAAATTAAAAAAGCTTGTATTGATATAGGTTTTTTTCAGATAACTGGTCACGGCATAAGTCAAAAAAAAATAAAAAATATTTGTAATGTAGGGAATAAATTTTTCAATTCATCTGATAAAAATAAAAGAAAACTTTCGCCAAAAAAATGGAATCCTAGAAATAAAAATATTTACAGAGGATATTTTCCAAATGACGTGAATGGAAAAGAAGGCTTAGATATTGGTGATCTAAAAGTTACAAAAAAGTATGCCAATAATATTAAAAATCAATATATTGAATATATTGATCTAAAAAAATCTATAGACAAAAATTCAATTAAAATATTATCAAATTATTTTGATGAGGTTTATGATTTATGTGAAGTTCTGTTTCAAGCTATAATCAAGCTTTACAAAAAAGATATTAAAATTTCAAAAAATGCATTTTCTAGATATAAAACTTTAAGCACATTAAGATTTAACTACTACCCTAATCAATTAAAACCTATTGAGATATCAAAACAAGATGGTGTTGCTCTTGGATGTGAAACTCATGTTGATAGCGGTATATTTACAGTTCTTTATCAGGACAAAAAAGGTGGTCTTCAGGTACAGAATAGAAAAAATCAAAAATGGTATGATGTTCCATTTAATAAAAATGCCCTAGTGGTAAATACTGGAAGAGCATTAGAATTTTTAAGTGAAGGTAAGTTTAAAGCAACAAACCATCGTGTACTTTGGAATAAAAAAAAGAGAATGTCTATACCTTTCTTTTTTGAACCATCTTATGATTTTAAAATGAATAAATCTTATCTAAATGGTACAAAATCAAATGACAAGGGTTTGGTGTACGAAAAATTTTTAAATCTATCTCTTAAAAAATTTATTGAATACCAAAGATAGTTTTAGTTATTTCTAATCTTATAGTTTGTATAATTAAAATAACCGAAAATTATTAATAAAATTAATGAGAATATATAAACTACGTCTTTATTTGGTCGATCAAAATTTTCTGTTTTTAATTCTGTGATTATATCATCCATCTCTAAACCACTTTTTTTAGCCTCACCTTTCCAGTCGAGTGTATCTACAAAAATTTTATTATCTTTTTTAGCTAAATTTATACCATAATTTTCTAAATTAAATTCTTCATCGAATGTACCTTTTTTTATTTCAAAAAGTTTATATCTTTCTCCATAAGGGCTAGGTCTTGTTACTTTTATATGAACATCTTTATTTGGCTGAAAGGAAACTATACTTGCATCATTTAAATTTACGTAATTAAATTTTGGATAAAATTTGTTTAAAACAAATTCTGGTGACAAAAAAGATATTGATATTACAAAAAATACTATTATCTCGAACCATCTTAACTTATTAATAAACCATCCTTGGGTAGCTGCTGAAAAAACTAATATTCCTATTAAAGATGTTATAATTACTAAAATTGCATGCCAAATATTTTCTATACCAATTAATAATAGTTCGTGATTAAATAAAAATACAATAGGCAAAACTCCCGTCCTTAAACTATACCATAGTGCTTGAACTCCTGTTTTTAATGGATCTCCTCCAGATATTCCTGCAGCAGCATAAGATGCCAAACCAACAGGTGGTGTTACATCTGCCATTAAGCCAAAATAAAAAACAAATAAATGTACAGCTATTATAGGAAAAATATATCCTGATGCGTTTCCTACATCTACCAATACCATAGACATTAACGATGCAACAACCACATAATTGGCGGTTGTAGGCAATCCCATTCCAAGTAATAAGCATAAAATTATTGTTAGTAAGAGTAAAATTATTACATTATCTTTTGCAATAGATTCAATTACAATAATTAAGTTTGTGCTTAAACCTGTAGATCCAACTGCTCCGACAATTACTCCTGCTGTAGCTATTGCAACCCCAACAGCAATCATATTAATTGCTCCTTTTTGCAAACCTACAACTGTTTCATTCCACCAAAGAGAAAGGTTTTCTTTTAAATTATTATTTTTCCTTGATGTAATTACTTTATATAAAAAATTTACTGAAACTAGTGATATCGTTGCATAAAAAATTGAATAGGAAGCGGTAAGTCTTAGATAAACCAACAAATAGATCAAAACAAATATTGGAATTAAAAAATGAAGACCAGATAAGAAAGTTTCTTTTAGCTTTGGTAATTTATCTTTTTCAATTCCTTTCAGTCCAAGTTTTAGTGCTTCAAGATGTGAAATATAAAAAAGAGCTATATAAGAAATTATTGCTGGTAAAAATGCATGTTTTACTATTTCAAAGTAAGTTACTCCTATAAAACTTGCCATAACAAATGCAGCTGCACCCATAACGGGAGGCATAATTTGTCCATTAACAGATGAAGCAACTTCAATTGCGCCAGCTTTTTCTTTTGAAAATCCTGTTTGTTTCATAATTGGAATTGTAAATGTTCCAGTAGTAACTGTATTTGCAACAGAAGAACCTGAAATCATTCCAGTCATTCCAGATCCAAGAATGGCGGCTTTTGCAGGTCCTCCTCTTGTTTTTCCAACCATTGCAAATGCCAAATCTAAAAAATATTTTCCTCCTCCAGCTGTTTCTAAAAATGCACCAAACAACACAAATAAAAATATAAAATCCACAGAAACTCCAATTGGGATTCCAAAAATTGCTTCTTGGTCAAACCACTGAAATCCGACAAGTCTCTTTAAAGATAAACCACCGTGCGATACAATTTCAGGAGCATATTGTCCATAATAAGAAAACAATAAAAAACATACTGCAATAACTACTAATGGTATCCCAATTACTCTTCTTGTTGCCTCTAATAAAATTAAAATTCCAGTTGAGCCAATTATTAGTTCAATCGGGATGCTATAATTATTGTATTTTAATATATATAAAACACCGCCTCTATCAATTAAGTCATCATAAAAAAAGTAAATGTAAAGACAACATGATATTCCAATTATGCCAATCGTAATATCAATGAAATTAACTTTTCCTCTTTTGAAAGTTGGAAAAATTAAAAATGCTAACAAGAGAGCAAATCCTAAATGAATTGCTCTTGCTGGTAAGCCTTTGAACATTCCAAAATCAAACATAAAAGGGAATGGAGACGCGTACCAAAGTTGAAAAAATGACCAAATAATTGCTATTGTAGAAACAATTTTAAGATGTAAGCCAGTAAGTCTTTTTGTTGGTGAAAGATCCTCGTCAATTTTTGCCTGTATATTAGTATTGACCGATTGATTCATTTTAAAATCATATACTAACAAAAAAAAGGCCCAATATAAATATTGGGCCTTTTAATTTTATTAATTAAATTACATCAATCCAACTTCTTTATAATATCTAATAGCGCCTTCATGTAAAGGAGCTGATAAACCATCAGCTATCATATCTTCCTTTTTTAAAGGTGCAAAAGCAGGATGTTGCTTTCTAAAATCATCGAAATTTTCGAAAACCGCTTTTACTACTAAATAAACTAGGTCAGCCTCAACAGCATTGCTAGTAACGACAGTAGCTTTAACACCAAAAGTAGTTACATCTTTTTTTTGTCCAGTGTAAGTACCTTTAGGTATTGTTGCAGCAGCATAATAATCTGCACCATCAATTAAACCTTGAACAGGTCCACCTGTTAAGTTAATTGGTAATGCTTTAGCTCCACAAGTTGCTGCTTGTTCCATCGCACCATTTGGAAATCCTACTGAATAACCAAAAGCATCTATTTTACCGTCGCAAAGAGCTTTAACTTGTTCAGATGAAGTAAGTTCAGTTGTAGATTTAAAGTAACTGTTATCTACTCCCATTGCTTTCATAAGTTCTTCCATAGTTCCTCTTTGACCAGAACCAGGGTTACCTATGTTAACAACTTTACCTTTTAAACCTTTAAAGTCTTTAACTTTTGCTTTTTTTCTAGCCCAAATTTGGAAAGGTTCGTTGTGAACTGAAAAAACAGCTCTTAGTCCTTTAAACTGTTTTCCTTCCCATTTACTTGATCCATTAAAAGCATGAAATTGCCAGTCAGATTGAGCTACACCAAATTGAAATTCACCCTCTTTAATTTGACCAATATTATAATTTGATCCTCCTGTTGATGGAGCTGTGCATCTATAAGCTTTATCTATTCCTTTTTTTCTTCCGTGTTCTTTTGCTATTGCTGATTTATGCAACATTTTGCAAATAGCATTTCCTGTTTGGAAATAAACTCCAGTAGGTCCACCAGTTCCAATTGTAAAGAACTCAGCAGATTTTGCTACAGTTGAAAATGAAAATGTAGAAACAACAAGAGCTAAAACAGCAGAAAAAGTAGTTATTATTTTTCTCATGTCTTCCCCTCCTTATTATTTAATATAAAAATGTACCTATTTAAATGAATGTTGTCTAGTTTAGAATTATTATAATCTTTAAGGTTGTATTCTAATTATTTGACCAATCTTTAAGTCTATTTGTACCTTCAATTATTTTGGGGGCATATATTTTAATTTTATCATAATTAATTTCCTCATTATGAACAGTATTCTTCATGAAGTTTTCTCCATCAAAATCTGTAAAGCTTAGTCTAGCTAACATTCTATTTTGAGAAAAACCAAAATCAGAACCTGGTAATAATGCAACTCCAGTTTCTTTTAAAATGCTATTACACATTTCGCTAGATGTTGAAAATTTTTTATTAACAAACTCAGGTAGAAGATAAAATCCACCTTGAGGTTTATTAATTAATACGTTGTTAGATTTCAAATTTTCATAAACATAATTTCCTACTGATTTTAAAATATTTTTTGAATGATTAATGTAATCTGCATGCTCATTGTTGTGTGCTGCTATTGCTGCATATTGAATTGGAGAACTTACTGAAGAAAATGTTTCACTAGCCAAAACTTTAAGCTGACTTGTTATTTCAGATAAATTACTTGGTAATATAAAGTATCCTAATCTCCAGCCTCCTGCTCCACACCATTTACTTAAACCGGTACTTATAATTGTATTTTGTGGACAATAATTTGATATAGATTTGTAATTATCTTCAAAAGTTAATTCTGAATAAATTTCATCAGATAGAAAAAAAAGATTATATTTTTTTGCTAATTTTGAAATTTCATCTAAATTTGTACATATCTGTCCAGATGGATTATTTGGAGAGTTAAGAAAAATTAAATATTTTTTTTTCTTATCTTTTTTAATTATATCCTCTATTTCTTTAGCAGTTGGAAACCAATTATTTTCACTTTTTGTTTCAATCCATTTAATTTTATTCCTTCCTATGATTGCTTGTGGTGCATAAGACACCCAGCTTGGAGTTGGAAGAATTATTTCACCATCGAATAAAATTTGTAATAAAAACATTAACTCTTTTGATCCTGGCCCGATAATTATGTTTGAGCTTGAATATTCTTGACCTTTCTTTTTTGAAATATATTTTGCAATAGAAATTCTTAAATCCTCAAGTCCCTGCATGGGAAGATACTTATTTTGATGAGCATTATTTTTCAATTCATCAATAATTTTTTGTGGTACTTTGAATGGTGATTGGCCAAAACCAAATTTAAATATTTTTTTTCCTTCACTTTCTAGTTTATTTGATTTTTCATTAATAAGAAGAGTGGATGAAGGTTTTAAATTTTTAATAAAATCTTTGATCATTTTTTATATAATTATGATACTAAATAGAAATATAAGAGTATATGCAAAATGTATTATATATAATAATTAAGGATAATTAGTAATGTCTAAAATAATAGTTCTAGCAAGTTTTCATCCAAAAAAAGATAAAGTTAATGAAGTTAAAGAAATAATATCGTATATGATAAAACCTACAAGGCTAGAGGAAGGTAATGAACTTTACAATTTTTATGAAGAAAAAATAAAGATGGTAAAATTATATCTTTTCACCTTTTTGAAATTTATAAAAATTCTGACGCTCTAGATTTTCACAGAGAAACAAATCATTACAAAGATTATAGATCTAAAATAGAAGATTTGCTGGAAAAGCCTAGAGAGGTAAAAGTTTTAAATTCGATAGATTCGATATAAATTTTAATAACCAAGCTTTTTATCTACTTGATTTGATAATTCTTTATTCTCAATAAAAAGTTTTAAATTATTAAAGAATATACCAAGTGTTAATTCGACATAGTTCCCGTCGTCGTCTGAAGATACGTGAGGTGTAATAACTAAATTGGGAGTATCCCAAAGTTTTGAGCTTTTATCTAATGGTTCATGAGAAAATACATCAAGTATTGCTCCCGCTATTTCATTTTTCTTAAGTTTATTACTTAACGCATCATAATCCATCACAGATTGTCTTCCTATATTTACAATTCCACATGTAGTTTTAAGCATGTCGAGCCTTTTTTTATTAATTAAATTTTTAGTTTCAGGTGTTTCAGGAAGTGCTAAATATAAAAAATCAGCCTCAGGCAAAATACTATCGATTTTATCTATCGTGATAATTTTTGAACAGCCTTCAGCTTTTTTCCCTCTTTTATTAACTCCTATAACATTTGCACCTAATTTTGAAACATGTTTTGCCATTGATCCCCCTAGTGATCCCGTGCCAACTACAACTATTGTTTTTCCATGAATTGGATTACTAAATAATGAAACAAATTCTTTATTTTTTTGGTGGGTAATTAATCTTGTCATGTGATTTTGTAGCATTAAAATACTCATTAAACCAAACTCGCCAGCTTTTTTAGCATGAGCTCCACTGCTATTGGTTAAAACTAAGTCATCACTCATCCAGTCCAAAGGAAGCAAATGTTCGATACCTGCGGAAATAACATGAATCCACTTAAGTTTTGGTGCTATCTCTTTAAGATTTTTTGTTGGAAAATTCCAAGCCAACAAAATATGTGAGTTTGAAATTGATTTTTTAAAATTTTCCTCATCCCAATCAAAAAAAACTTCTATTTTTTCCCTAATTTCTGGGAATTTATTGAGAATATTTTCAAAACGATCCTTTGTAATTGTAAAATTTTTTTCTCCTTCAGCATCAGTGGGAAATGATCCTGGCGCCCAATGATTATTTTTAATATGAATTTTTATTTTTTTATTTTTCAAAATGCTCCATTCTTTTCCATGTTAGACAATTCTTTTATTATGAATGAGTCACGATCTTTATTGGACATTTTTTCCGAATCAAATTGTAGTTTCATCACTGCAGCTCCAATTGATTTTATAAATTTTCGATCGTCAATATTTCTTTTTGGCACTCTTAATACTGTATCTTGACCGTATGTTTTGATTGTGTCGTCACTATTTTTAAATTGTTTCGGTTCTATTCCTTCTTGTAAAGACTTAATTGATTTTCTTATATTTCTTCTGTAAGCCATTATCCCATGGTCAGTTGGCATTAGATGCTCACCTTTGTGAGAACTTATAGATCCCATTCCTTCAACTGCTTCAGTATCACCTGGGCTCTTTTGTTTTTCTTCAAATGTTCTATCGACCGTTTCACCAGCTTCTATTCTTTCATATCCCTCTTTATTATCATATTCTATTGGATCTCCTCTTTCTCCAAAATTAGCCCATGCAATTGCCATACAATTGTGATCATCTACAGGAACTACCCATCTTGTAAAAGAACTTCTTCCAAAATATTTAGTTTTTGTTCCATCTGCTGCGAATGCAGAACCTGCCTGAGTAAAATTAGGCAATATTAATTCATTAATTCTGACCCATACATTATCATCAACTCTTCTTATATTAGCACCAAGATATTGGTTGTCTCTTTCATAAAATTCAATCTCTCCTACTTCTGCAAAACCTTCAGAAAATTGAATACCTGAACTTTGGCCATGTAGAAATGATGTATGTACAGGATCCATAATTGCATCAAGTACCTGTATCCAATTACATTTATAACTTATCTTGTAAGGACTTCTTTTGTCGTAAGAAGTTTCATATGCATCATAATGTGGAAACTCAGGAACTTTTTCTGGAGGTCCCATAAAAGCAAAAATTATTCCATTAAATTCTTTTATTGGATAAGCACCTAATTTAAATTTTTCCCTTACAAATTTTGCTTGTTTTGAATCAGGATCTTCTCCTGGTGTTTCTAAAATTTCACCATCAGGAGAAAATAACCATCCATGATAACAACATCTTATTCCTTTTGACTCAGTTTTACCAAAAACTAACGAAGCTCTTCTATGTGTACAAAACTTATGAATAAGACCAATTTTATTTTCTGTAGTTTTAAAAATTACTAAGTCTTCTCCAAGTACTCTTATTTCTAAAGGAGTATGTGTAACATCTTTTGATAATGCCACTGGATGCCAATACCTTCTAAGATATTCACCTGCAGGAGTACCATGATCGGTATGAGTGAGTAACTGATCATAACCAGGGTTTTGTGCCTGAATGTATCCTCTGTATTTATTTTCAAAATTCACCCTTATCTCCAAAATAAACCTTAATATATCTAAGATATATTTTATTGAAATAGAGTTAATTCACAAATAAATTCAAAAAATAAGCTATTTTTTGTTATGCCAGTAATAAATAAAAATATTAAAATTAAATCACCAAAAAATAAAAATACAATATTTGGCCTTCCAGCAAAATCTTATACTGACAGTGATTTTTGGAAAAAAGAGTGTGAAACTGTTTTATCTGATGGCTGGCTATTTGTTGCTTTTGCAAATGAATTTAAAAAAGCTGGAGATGTAAAACCAATTTTTATAGCTGGAAAACCAATCCTAATTCTAAAAAATGAGAATAATGAAATTACTGCTTTTCATAATGTCTGTAGCCATAGATGTTTAAAATTAGTAAATGAGGAAAAAAATATTGGTAAAATTATTCGTTGTCCCTACCATGCTTGGTCTTATGATCTTCAAGGAAATTTAAAAGCTGCACCTCACATTGGAGGTACAGATATACATAGGCCAAAAGGATTTAATTTTAAAAATCATGGACTTAAAAAAATTAGAATTCATATTTGGCATGATTGGGTATTTATAAATATAAATGGAAAAGCAAAAAAATTTGAAGAATACGCAAAAACTTTATTTTCAAAATTTAAAGACTTAGATCTAAGTAAAATTAAATATGAAGCAACTTTAGATTTTGGAAATATTAATTCAAATTGGAAATTTCTAATTGAAAATTTTATTGAACCATATCATGTTCAATTTGTTCACAAAACCACTACAAATCAACCACTAAGAGATCATTACACAATTGTGGACGGTATTTGTTATGGAAGTGGCGTTGATGTTGCTAAAGAAGACAATAAAAATAGTAGTGCCTTATCAGTATCTTCTAAATATCTTTCTTTATTTCCAAACTTTATAATTGGAACTTATTATCCTAATCAGATAGGTGTTTATTTAAATATTCCTATCGGTCCAGGAACTACAAGCCAAAAAAGAATAATATATTCAACTGGTGGAAAACCTATGTCTAAAGAAGAGATTGATATTACAAAGAAGATATGGTGGAGTGTACATAAAGAGGATCATGAAATGTGCGAAAGACTACAGGAAGGAAGATCGTCACCTGCTTCAAATGATGGAGGATTATTATCTCCCCATTGGGAAAAAGGAGTTCAAAAATTTCAACAATTAATAATACAAGCAACTATGAAATCAAAAAAAATAATGAAAGGTAAAAAAAATGTCTAAAAATATTAATGAAGGTTATAGATTAGCTCATACAATGATAAGAGTTAAAGATTTAGAAACTTCCTTTAACTTTTATTGCAAAACTTTAGGAATGAAAGTGTTAAGAAAAACTGATTATCCTGATGGAAAGTTTACAAATGCTTTTATTGGCTATGGACTTGAAAATGAGTCTCCTTGCCTTGAATTAACTCATAACTGGGATCAAAAAGAAGATTACGAAAAAGGAAATGGATGGGGACATATTTGTATTGAAACTCCAGATGTTTACAAAGCCTGTGAAGATCTTGCAAAACTTGGGGTTAACATTACTCGTAAGCCAGGTCCAATGAAACATGGAACAAGAGTAATTGCTTTTTGTGAAGATCCAGATGGATACAAAGTTGAATTAAACGAACCAATAAAAATATAAAATTGAAAGGAATATTAATGTCTAAAGAACCACAACTTTATAAATTTAAAGATATTGAAAATAGACTTCATACATTAGAACCAGGTAAATCTTACATTAAACCATTTGTTACAAGTAAAGTAAGTAACACTATGTGTGGAGGATTAAATTTTTTAAATAAAGTATCTGTACCTTGGGATTTAACTTGTGATGAAATTATTTACTGCATGGAGGGAACTTTTAGACTAACTTGTGATGGTAAATCCTATATTTGTAATCCTGGAGATGTACTTTATATTCCAAAAGATAATCATATAGCCTATGAATGTGACGAAAAATGTGTAATATTTTATGCTGCTTATCCTCATGATTGGAAACAAAAAGCTGGAATAACATTTGTTCCTGGAATTGACCCAGAAGATATGCCAAAATAATTTAACTAATGAAAAATAAAATATATTACGAAAATTTTAAAGACGCTGTAGAAAGAAATAAAAAACAAATTCCTTTAATTTACAAAAAACTTAAAACTGCTGGTGTGCAATACGTCATGTCGAGTTGGATAGATTTACATGGTATTCCAAAAACTAAACCTGTACCGATGAGTGATTTTGAACAGCTATGTTTGGGTAAAGGTCCACAATTTGCAGTACACTCAATATCCTTTGTACCTGAATTAACTCCCGCCGATTCTGATCAAATAATGTTGCCAGACTTAAATAGTGTTTACATTTGTCCTTGGGACAAAACAATGGCTATAATTTTTGCAGATCTTTATTGGGAAGATAAGCCCTATAATGTTTGTCCAAGACAAGCTCTAAAGCGTGCAATGCAAAAAGCGCAAGACGCAGGTTATAAAGGAATGTGCGGTATTGAGCCTGAATTTATTGCAATGAAATATGGAGAAGACGGAAAACCTGTTAAAGCTATTGATAGTGACCCAATAAATGGAATAAGACCTAGAAGACAGGCATTTGGATACGATGTTGAATATTCATTAGATTCTATGCACTTTTTAAAAGAACTAATTGATATACTTGAAGAATTAGGTTGGAATTTACATGATGTTGTTGCCGAGGGAGCTTATTCACAATTTGAGTTAGATTTTCATTATACAAACTTATTAGAAATGGCAGATAGATTAGTTTTCTTAAGAATTCTTTTAAAAGAAATTGCCAAAAAAAATAATATGTTTATTACTTTTATGCCAAAACCCACTATAGGGGACTGGAGATCAGGCGCACATATTAATTTTTCAATGGAAGATATAAATAAACCCGGAAAAAATATTTTTACTGATGGAAAAGGCTGGTCAAAACAATCAAAACATGCAGTAGGCGGTCTCATGAAAAACTCTGAGGCGCTAACAGCAATTACATGTTCAACGGTGAATTCATATAATGGTTTAGTTCCTAGAGTTGGAGGTTTTGAAGGAGGAACAGTAACTTGGGCGCCAACTAATATTACATATGGTCACAATAATAGATCAGCACAGTTTCGTTTACCACAAAACAGATATTGTATTGAAAATAGAGCAGCAGATATGACAATGAACGTTTATTTGGCTTTAGCAATGACAATTTCTTCAGCAATGGATGGTATTAAAAATAAAATTGATCCTGGGAAACCAACTGATCAAGATTTATATCAAATGACTGATGTAGAGTTTAAAAAATTGGGAATCAAAAGACTTCCCAAAAATTTAATGCAAGCAATAGAAGCATTGAGAGTAAATAAGTTATCTGATGAGGTTATGGGGCCTGTAATGAAAAAATCTTTTTTATCTTATAAAAATGATGAATGGGAGCGTTATCACCAAGCGGTTACTGATTGGGAAGTAAAAGAATATCTAAGACTTTACTAATTAATGAAAAAATACGAAAAGTTTAATTTAGGAAATGTTAAACTTTTATCTGGAAAAATTTTAAAATCAGCACAATTAGTTTACAAAACATATGGCGAGTTAAATAAAAGTCGTTCAAATGTAATAATTCTTCCTACATTTTATACCGGTAGCCATATTAGAAATGAAGGTTTTATAGGTAAAAATAGAGCAATTAATCCAAATAAATATTTTATTATATCCATTAATATGTTTGGAAATGGTTTGTCATCTTCACCGACTAAAACTATTAAATCTCAATCTGGTCCAAAATTTCCAACAATATCGTTGTGGGATAATATTTATTGTCAGCACAAACTTGTTACTGAAAAACTGAAAATTAAAAAAATTGCTCTAGTTACTGGTTGGTCTATGGCGGGTTGTCAATCATATCAATGGGCAGTTCAATATCCTAGTATAGTTAAAGCAATTCTTCCTTTTTGTGCATCATCAAAGACTTCGATACACAATCACGTTTTCTTAGAAGGTGTTAAAGCAGCACTTACTGCTGATAAAAAATTTAATAAAGGAAATTATAAAAAGCAACCTGTCGAAGGATTAAAAGCGTTTGGAAGAGTATATGCGGGTTGGGCTTTCTCCCAGGATTTTTATAGAGAAAAACTTTATAAAAAACTTGGTTTTAAAAATGCTGAGGAATTACTTAAAGACTGGGCAAATGACCATGCAAGAAACTGGGATGCTAATAATCTTTTGTCTAAACTTAAAACCTGGCAATTAAATGATATTAGCAAAGGTCCTATTTATAAAAATAATTATATAAAAGCTCTTAAATCAATAAAAGCTAAAACAATTCTTATGCCATGTAATCAGGATTTGTACTTTAGAACTGAAGACAATAAATTTGAAAAAAAATTTATATCTCGTTCATCTTTAAGACCTGTAGATTCTCCATTTGGCCACTGTGCTGCCAACCCTGGAAATGACAAAAATTTTGAAAAGCAACTAGATAAAAACATTAAAGAGTTGCTAAATTAATATCTTAAAAAACGTTGAAAATTTAGTAGAAGAAGATAGTATCATTTCATAAAGCGATACATAACTCGTCGTAATTTCTAAAGTACGAAAGTGGGATCGGTCGTCTTTAAATTAATTTTTAAAGGAGGCTTTAATGAAATTTGGTTACTTCTGTAACACTACTAACTGGACACACAAACCATACGATAAAATTTTAGACGAAACTAAAGAAATTACAGAATATTGTGATAAAAATAATTGGAATTCAATATGGTTTACTGAGCACCATTTTAATCATGAAGGAATGGAGTCTTGTACAAATCCTCTAATGCTAGGAACTGACGCGGCTGCAAGAACAAAAAAAATTAGAATAGGACAAGCGGCAAATGTTATTACTTTTCATAATCCAATTAGACTGGCAGAAGATATAGCTACACTGGACCAACTTTCTAAAGGAAGAGTTGAAGTTGGTGTCGCTAGAGGAATTTATGGAAGAGAAGCGATCAATCTAAATATTGAAGCTGATATGAAAGACCAAGCAAAAAATTTTAGGCTTTTTGCTGAAACATTAGAAGTTTTAAAAAAAGCATGGTCAGAAAAGTTTTTTAGTCATAAGGGTGAATTTTATACATACCCTCATCCAGATCACGTGTGGCAGCACGATATGAGCCCTCCAAGTGAAGAGTTTATGAACATGGATGATAATACGATAAAAAAAATTAGTGTTGTTCCTAAACCTTATCAAAAACCATATCCTCCAATTCACCAAGTTGTAGATGGTATTAGATCAATTGAATGGGCAGCACAAAATGGAATAAATGTTATTATGTGGATACCTACAGTTAAAGCTCTAAAAATAAAATTTGAAGCTTATAAAAATGCAAGATCTGAAGCAGAAAAAAGAAATGTTCCTATGGGCGAAGGTGTATCTCTAGTAAGAGATATGTTTGTTGCGGATACAATGGAGGAGGCTAGAGAAAAAGCAGGAGAACATATGGTAAATTATATGAGATGGGTATGTCATTGGAGAGGGTTAGGTAATCATATGGATCCAGATGAAGAATTACCAATAACTAAAGGAAAATTAGATTTACTAAGTTATGATTTTCTTCATAAACGAAATATGTTATTTGGAACACCTGAGTATGTAATAGAAAAAATTCATGAACTTAAATCGGAATTAAATTTGCAAAATTTACAAGTATGGTCCAATTTTCCTGGGGTAAAACATGAAGATTGCATGAAAAGTATTAAGTTATTTACCGAAAAAGTAATGCCTAACTTCAAAGATGATTTAAATACTGAAGTAAAAAAAGTTTCGTGATCAAAGGAAAGAGCCTAACCGGTGGCCAAGCTGCAATTAAATCCTTAAAAAAAGAAAAAGTTAAACATGTTTTTGGTTTAATTGGCTCCGCAACTATGGAAATGTTTGATGCTCTTTATCATGAAAAAAGTATAAAATTTATTGGTGTTCGTGATGAAAGAACAGGAACACATATGGCGGATGGATACGCAAGAGCTTCCAACCAACCAGGTATAATACTTGCTGGACAAAATGGTCCTGGTGCTACAAATTTAGTTACAGGACTTGCACAAGCAAAAGCAGCATTTTCTCCGGTTGTTTCTATTGCTGGTTCATATTCTACAAAAGATAAAATGGAAGATGCTTTTCAAGGTCTTGACCAACAATCTTTGTTTAAACCGGTGACAAAAAAAACTTGGACAGTTAAAAATACTAAAAAAATTCCAAAAACTTTTAGTGATGCTTTTAACTTGGCAATGTCACCCAGAAGAGGACCTGTATGTATTAATTTACCAAGAAATATTTTGGCAGAAAAAGGAAATTTTAAAATCAACGAGAAAAATCAATCTTTTGATAATCAAAACTCAACTAAAGCAAAATCAAATTATATAAAAAAAGCTGTAAAGATTATCAGTAATTCAAACAAAACTGTTATTATTGCTGGTGGTGGAATTAAATATACATCAAAATATAAAAATGTAGTTAAATTGGCAGAATTATTAAACCTTCCAATAGTAACTGCAGCTGGTCATGGAGATGCTATACCATTTAATCATAAACTAAATGCTGGTCAAATGGGTCCGAGAGGTAATCCAGTTGCATCCAAATTAGTTAAAGAGGCAAGTGTTATAATTGCTCTTGGAACAAGGCTAGGATTTAATTCAACGTTTTATTCTTATGAAAATATAAATAAAAGAGCAAAAATCATACAAGTTGAATTAGAAAAAAGAATGATAGGGAGATACTTTCCTGTAGCATTGGGAATTTATGGTGACGCTGCCACAATAGCTGACCAATTATATAAAGAAATTAGGAAGCAAAATATTAGTCTTGATATAAAAAAATGGACCAGTAACTATTTAAAAGAAAGAAAAGATTTTTTGTTCAGCAGAGATAAATTTAAACAGAAAAATTTTCCTATTCAACCCAACAGCTTGTTTAAACAATTAAGACAAGTACTTCCTAAAAACTCTGCAATAACCTTGGATGCAGGTACACTTTGCTTACAAGCGACAGATGCTCTTGAATATTATGATCCTCCATCTTTATTTACTCCTTTAGATTTTGGTTTGGTTGGTTTTTCTTTTGCGTGTGGTTTGGGTGTAAAAATTGCAAAACCTAGTAAAAAAGTAATTAGCCTTATGGGAGATGGCGGTTTTGGAATGACAATTTCAGAACTAAGTACAGCTGTTGAATATAAAATTAATACAATAACAATAGTCATGAATAATAAAAGCTGGGGTGCTGAAAAAGCTTATCAAAAAGATTTTTATGGAAAAAGATACTTAGGAGCAGATATTAGCAGTCCACCTTTTGATAAAGTTGCAGAGCTATATGGCGCTAAAGGTTTTAAGGTTAAAAAAGTTTCAGAAATTAACCAGGCAGTTAGAGAAGCTTTAAAAATAAACAAACCAGTAGTCATTGATGTTGATGTAGACCCAAAAGCACTATACAGTTTTAGAAGAGATAGTTTTAAACATAGATCAAAAAAATGAGATTAGAATTAAGAAAGTTTACAAAATTTGTCGATAAGACATTTATTGAAGGTGGAAAAGAAGCAAAAGAACCTGTCCTGCTAGTTTCTGTTGCGGCAGTTTTTAAAAATCCTTGGGATGGTCAAGGATATGTTGAAGATCTTAAACCTATAATTTTAGACTTAGCTCCAAAACTTGGTGATATTTTAGTTCCAGAATTAATTAAAGAAATTGGTTCACCAGATAAAATTCTAGCTTATGGTAAAGCGGGTATTGTCGGTTTAAATGGAGAGATCGAGCATGCGTCTGCATTTATTCATACTTTAAGATTTGGAAATAAGTTTAGAGATGCAGTGGGCGGAACATCTTATTTAAGTTTTACAAATACAAGAGGACCTGCGGGATCAAAAATTTCTATACCAATGATGCATAAAACAGATTCAGGTTTAAGACCGTATTATCTAACACATGAATTTACTATTCATGATGCTCCGTTCGATAATGAAATAGTAATTGCTATTGGTGGAGCTTCTAGTGGAAGAGCACATGCAAGAACAGGTGATAGATATCAAGATATGAAAGAAATGGGCATTGAAGCTAAATAGATAAATGATCAATGCTAAAGACTCAAAGAATACTTTTTATATTCTAAATAAAAAAGAGAATACTCCAGTAGTTTTAATTCATGGTGTAGGACTTAATCATAAAATTTGGGAGCCTCAGATTAATTCATTTAACAATACTGTATTAGTGTATGATATTTTAGGACATGGAAATACACCATTAACAAAATCACAAATAAGTTTTGATGATTTTTCATTGCAATTACTAAACTTAATTGATGAATTAAAATTTGAAAAAATACATTTAGTTGGTTTTTCAATTGGTTCATTAATAGCAAGAAATTTTGCATCCAAATATAATGATAGACTAGAATCTTTAACTTTACTTTGCTCAGTTTTTCAAAGAAGCAACGAACAACAGCAAATAGTCAATGATAGATTCGAATTATCAAAAAAAAGCAGATCTTTATCAAAACAAGCTCTTAAGAGATGGTTCACAGATGATTATATAAATAAAAATCCAAATACTTATAAAAAAATTTGTTCTATACTTGAACAAAATGATATGAAAAATTTTTTAAAAGTTTATGAGCTTTTTGTTAAACACCAAGATAATGAAATATTTGAAAATATAAAAACTAAAACATTGGTTATGACTGGAGAAAATGATATTGGATCAACTCCAGAAATGTCTAAAAATTTAAGTAAAAAAATCGCTAATTCTAAAGTTAAAATAGTAAGCAATGGAAAACATCTCTGTAGTATTGAGTGTGCAGATGATGTAAATAACGCTATACAGGAACATATAAAAAATGACTAAACTTAAACAATATAAAATGTTTATCGATGGAGAATGGGTAGACTCTGATACTAAAAAAACTTTTGAAACTTTAAATCCAGAAAATAATAAGCCATGGGCTATAGTTCCTGAAGCAAGTGCAAGTGATGTTGATAGAGCAGTGAAAGCAGCACAGAAAGCATTTGAAGGAGAATGGCCAAAGTTGTTACCAAGAGAAAGAGGTAAATATTTAAGAGCAATAGCAGATAAGCTTAGAAAGAATGCTGAGTTGCTTGGAAAAATTGAAACTATTGATACTGGAAAATTATTTAGAGAAACAAAAAAACAAGCAAACTATATTGCTGAATATTATGATTATTATGCCGGCATGGCAGATAAAGTTGAAGGTACAGTTTTGCCTATAGATAAACCAAATATTCAGGCAATAACCACAAGAGTACCAATAGGTGTTATAGCAGCAATTATTCCTTGGAATTCACAGATGCTATTAACAGTAACTAAACTAGCGCCTGCTTTAGCAATGGGAAATACTGTTGTTATAAAATCATCAGAGCTAGCGCCTGCAGTTTTATTTGAATTTGCAAAATTAGTTGAAGAAACAGGAATACCAAAAGGTGTTGTGAATGTTGTTACAGGTTATGGTGACCCATGTGGAAAGGCGCTAACAACACATAATTTAGTTGAAAAAATTGCTTTTACAGGTGGGCCAGAAACCGCAAGACACATAATTAGAAATTCAGCTGAAAATTTATCTGAGGTAAGTCTGGAACTTGGAGGAAAAAGTCCTGTAGCAGTATTTGAAGATGCTCATCAAGAAAATGCAATAAATGGTATTACGGCAGGAATTTTTGGTGCAAGTGGTCAAAGTTGTATTGCTGGTTCAAGACTTTATTTACAAAAAGGAATTTATAACGAATTTCTAGATAAGCTTGCTGAAAGAGCAGAAAAAATAAAAATTGGTGCACCGATGGATCCTAAAAGTGAAATGGGACCAATTAGTAATTTTAAGCAATTAGAGATTATAGAAAAAAATATTAAATTGACTGTAGAACAAGGAGGAAAAATTAAATGTGGGGGTAAGAGACATTCGTTTTCAAATGAAGGATATTATTTCCCTCCGACTATTATTGAATGTGATAATCATAATCTTCCAACGGCAGAAAACGAACTATTTGGTCCAGTGCTATCTGTAATGAAGTTTGAAAATGAAGAAGAAGTAATAAGTAAAATGAATGATAACCAATATGGTTTATCCTCTGCTGTTTATACAAGTGACTTTTCAAGAGGCATGAGAGTATCCAAGGCAATTAGAGCAGGAATTACATTTGTAAATACTTATAGATTAATATCTCCATCTGCTCCATTTGGTGGTATGAAAGATAGTGGCTATGGTAAAGAAGCAGGAATTGAATCTATAAAAGATTATACAAGAGTAAAAACAACTTGGTATTATACTTCAGATAAACCAACTCTTGATCCATTTTCAATGAGATAAAATTGTCTTTTAAACATACAGCAATAATTGTCCTAGTAATGTTCTTTTTAGGAAGTGCATATCCTTTGGGTAAATTTGGCTTAAATGCATCTGTTAATCCAATTTTATTTGGAGCTTTAAGAATGATTATAGTTTTTTTATGCTTGATACCTTTCTGTAAAATAAAAATGCCAAAAAAAAAATATTATCTACCTCTTTTAGGATTTTCTATTTGTATGGGTGCAGGAGTAAATATGTTTTTATATTTATCATTAGATGTTGCTTCAATCTTGGCTCCTATAACAATTGGCGCTCAATTATCAATTCCTTTAGCAATTATTCTAAGTTCTCTATTTCTTAGTGAAAGTATTAGTTTTAAAAAATGGATTTTAATATTTGCATCATTTTTTGGAATTATTTTAATAGCATTTGATCCAAAAATTTCAGAAGAAATCTTAGCGACATTATTAATTTTTGCTATGGCATTTTTTTATGGTTTGTCACAAGTATTCTCAAGATATCTTAAAGATCTTGATGTAAAATTTACTAATGCTTTTATGGGTTTAGTTGGTTTTATTATATTAATTATTATTTCCCACTTGTTTGAAGGAAACGTAATTCATCAAATATCTAATATCAAAATAAATGGTTGGTTAGCGGTATTGTATGCAGGAGCTATAATTTCAATATTTGGGCATATGATGATGTTCTATTTATATAAATTTTATCCTGTAGGAATGGTTTTACCTTTTTATGCTTTATTTCCAGTTTTTGGCTTAATACTAACTTTTATAATTTTTAGGGAAATTCCAACGGTCATAATGGTCACTGGTGGAATTATTGTTGTACTATCAGTGTTTATGCTTCAAAAAATTAAATAATTTATCATTGAAATATTGTTTTAATCATACTCTAATAACTTTTTATAAATTGTTAACAATTAAAGGGAAAATTATGAGAAAATTAATTTTAGCTGTATTTTTATTTGCATCATCATTGGTGTCAAATTCTTATGCAGATGGACATGCGATTAGAATGGGAATCATTCTAGGATTTACAGGTCCTATAGAATCACTTACTCCTGCTATGGCAGCTTCTGCTGAGCTTGCTTTTAAAGAAGCTTCAGATTCAGGATCGTTGCTAGGGGGTAAAACAATTTCAGTAGAAAGAGCTGATTCAACATGTGTTGACTCTGCTGCTGCTACGACTGCAGCTCAAGGATTAGTAGACGGTGGTGTTGTCGCTATAATGGGAGCTGACTGTTCTGGAGTTACAGGTGCAATTGCAACTAATGTTGCTGTGCCAAATGGAGTAGTAATGATTTCTCCATCTGCAACTTCTCCAGGATTAACTACTTTAGATGACAACGGATTTTTCTTTAGAACTGCTCCGTCTGATGCAAGAGGTGGTGCAATCTTGGCTGACATTACTAAAGACAGAAAAGTTAAAAGTGTAGCGATTACTTATACAAATAATGACTATGGTAAAGGTTTATCGGATGTTTATGAAGCAGCTGTTAAAGCTCATGGCATTAAAGTAACTACTGTTCTTGCTCACGAAGAAGGTAAAGGTGACTACTCAGCTGAAGTAGCAACATTAGCGTCTGCTGGTGGCGATGCTGTTGCTGTGCTAGGTTATCTTGACCAAGCTGGAGCACAAATTATTCAAGGTTCTCTAGATGCAGGATCATTTGATAGATTTATTCTATCTGATGGTATGATCGGAGATTCATTAACTGATAAATTTGGTAAAGCTTTAAACAAATCATTTGGTTCTCTACCTGGATCAACTGGAAAAGGTGCTGGAGTTTTTGCTGATGTAGCAAAAGCTGCTGGTATTGATTCTTCAGGTCCTTACACAGGGGAGTCTTATGATGCTGCTGCTTTAATCACTCTTGCTATGCAAGCTGGTGGAAAAGCTGACAGAGCTACTGTTCAAGCAAATGTTATGTCTGTAGCAAATGCGCCTGGTAAAAAAATATACCCAGGTGAATTAGGAAAAGCTTTAGATTTATTAGCAAAAGGAAAAGCCGTAAACTACGAAGGTGCAACAGGTGTTGAACTTACTGATGTTGGTGAGGCATTTGGTTCTTTCTTAGAAAAAGAAGTTAAAGGCGGTAAATTTAAAACTAAAAAACAAAGATAATATTTAATTCTTTAAAACCTCAGCGAAGAAATTCGCTGAGGTTTTTTTTATTTAAAAAATATATTTATCAGATAAATACATCAAAAAGGCTAATGCCATTCCTAAAAGTAAATATTTCATTTAATTTTTAATTATTTTCTCCGGTAAAATTCCTTGTGGTCTAAATCTCATTATAACCAATAGCGCTATTCCAATCACTAAAAATCTAAAATAAGGAGCACTATTTATTAAATGTACTCTAATTTCATTTGTTTCTGGTAAATGCGCTGTGAAAAGATTAATAAAAAATAGTGCTATTGGTGCTGCTTCAACCCATAAAAACCAAACAACAAAGCCACCTAGAATCGCTCCAAAATTGTTTCCAGTTCCTCCTACTATTACCATGACCCAAATTACAAAGGTGTATCTCATTGGTCTATAACTTCCAGGTGTAAATAATCCATCATTAGTTACCATCATAGCCCCTGCTATACCAACTATCGCTGAACCTAAAATAAATATTAACAAATGCTGTTTAACAACATTTTTTCCCATAGCTCCTGCAGCTTCTTCATTATCTCTTATTGCTCTCATCATTCTCCCCCATGGAGAGTAAAGTGCTTTTTGAGTAACAATTAATAAAATTATAACAACAGTTAAAAATAAACCTGTAAAACAAAGTTTTACATAAACTGAAGAAGCATCAATAACTAACTGGTTTAAAACTTCTTGTTTTTCTGAAACAGAATTAATTAATGCTAATTTTCCAGAGTGAAATTTTTCAACTAAATCTATAAACCACTGTGATTGCTGAAGATTAATTTCATAGGGTGCTGGCCTTTTAAGCCCAATTACATTTTTAACTCCCCTAGCCAACCAATCTTCATGTTTAATTATTGATACAACTATTTCTGCAATCAATAATGTTGCAATTGCCAAGTAATCAGCTCTTAATCCAAGCGCTATTTTTCCTACTACAAAAGCTAATCCACCCGCAAGAAATGCACCTGCTATCCATGAAAATAAAACTGGTAGACCAAGTCCCCCTAAAAAACCTGTTTTAGCTGGTTCTACTGCTTCAATATTTTCAATAGCTGGTGCAGAAATTAATCTTAATAATAATATTCCAATTATAATTATAGCAGTTATTAAATAATTTCTATTTTTAGATTTTGTAATTTTTTTTAAAGTGAAACGAATTGAAAAAACCATACCAACGATAACTCCAAGGCAAATCATCATATTTATTCCACCTACACGCCAAGCCTCCCCAACAGGTGCTACCGATACAAGTACAACAGCTAATCCTCCTAAAGCGGTGTAACCCATTATCCCAAAGTTAATCAATCCAGCATATCCCCATTGGATATTTGCTCCTATCGTCATAACTGCTGAAATTAAACAGTAATTTAAAATTGTTAAAGCAATTGACCAGGATTGAAATATTCCAACTAAAATAATTAAGGCAAACATTATTGAGTAAGCTGTAATTACGTTTGTATATTGTCTCATAATGTTTTTCCTTTAAATATTCCTGAGGGCCTAAATAATAAGACAATTACTAAAATTGAGAATGAAACTGCAAACTTATAATCAGTTGATAATATTTGCATCATTGAGTTCGGCTCCAATGCATCAGGAAGTATATATGTAAAAAACTTTTTATAAGCGTACGTTAAAAATATTTCAGCAAATGCAATAACGTACCCCCCTAAAAAAGCACCAAAAGGATTTCCTATTCCACCAACAATCGCTGCTGCAAATATTGGTAACATGTTATTAAAATATACAAACGGTCTATAGCTTTTATCCAGTCCATATAAAATTCCACCGATAGTTGCTAATATTCCAGCAATAATCCAAGTAATTAATACAACTTTTTTTGGATCTATTCCCGAAAGTAAAGCTAAATCTTCATTATCTGAATAAGCTCTCATACTTGTTCCTGTCTTAGTCTTGTTTAAAAACCAAAACATTATAGAAACTGCAATCATAGTAATAACTATTGTTATTGCTTGTGTAGATTTAATTGTTAAACCTTCATTTAATCCAGTCATTTCTTTAAATTCTGAAGCTTTTAAAATAAACTTTTTTCCATCAAGAAAAGTTCTGTCTGCTGGTCCAATTATTATCCTTATAATTGCTTGGGTAACAAACATTACTCCAACACTAACCATTGCAAGCTGGACTGGGGGACTTTTTTTAATTCGATAATATTCAAAAACAAATTTATCAATACATAACATATATAAAATCATCATAAAAGTAGCTAAAGGAATTGTAATTAAAGCTGTTGGGAATATTCCAAGATTCATACCTAAAGATTGAAAATAATAAGTAAGAAGAACAGCAAACATAGTTCCAAATGACATCATGTCTCCAGTAGCAAAATTTGCAAATCTTAATATTCCATAGATTAATGTTACAAAAATTGCTCCAAGTGCTAATTGTGAACCGTATGTTAAAGCGGGTATTATTGTATAATTTAATAATACTATTATTGCATTTATAAAATCCATTTAAGCTCCTAAGAAAGATCTTCTAACTTCAGGATCATTAAGTAATTCATTTCCAGATCCTTCAAATTTATTTTCACCTGTAACCAATACATATCCCCTATCAGAAATACTCAATGCTTGTTTAGCGTTTTGTTCAACCATTATTATAGCAACGTTTGTTTCTTTAACTTTTATTATGTGCTCAAATAATTCGTCCATTACTATTGGAGAAACTCCTGCTGTAGGCTCATCTAACATTAAAACAGAAGGTCTGATCATTAAAGCTCTTCCAAGTGCAACTTGCTGTCTTTGTCCTCCCGATAATTCACCTACTTTTTGTGATTTCTTTTCATTTAAAATAGGAAATAATTCATAAATCTCTTTAATAACTTTATTAACATCATCTTCTCTTAAAAAAGCTCCAACTTCCAAATTTTCTCTAACAGTTAAATCGGCAAAAACATTTCTAGTTTGTGGAACAAATGATATTCCTATCTTAACCCTATCTTGAGGAGATAAATTAGAAATATCTTTACCATCTATTAAAACTGATCCAGATTTTAAATTAAGTAATCCTAACATTGCTTTCATTGCTGTTGATTTTCCAGCACCGTTAGGTCCAAGTATTGCAACTATCTCTCCTTTATTTGCATTAATAGAGCATGAACTTATAATATCTGGTCCATTCCCATATCCAGCTGTCATTTTAATTCCTTCAAAAAAAGCCATTGAATATTTTCTCCTTATTATGTATTTGCTCGACCTAAATAACTTTCTATAACTTTTTCGTTTTTCATAACCTCTTCTGGTGTTCCTTCAAATAATACTGAGCCTTCTGCCATAACAATTACTGGATCGCACATTCTTTTTATAAAATCCATATCATGTTCAATCATACAAAAAGTATAACCTTTTTCCTTATTTAATCTTTGAATAGCTGTCCCAATATCTTTTAATAATGTTCTATTTACTCCTGCTCCAACTTCATCGAGTAATACTATTTTTGCATCTACCATCATCGTTCTTCCAAGTTCAAGTAATTTTTTTTGACCACCAGATAAATTTCCAGCTAGTTCATTGACTAAGTGATTTAAATTTAAAAAATCAATTACCTCATAGGCTTTTTGTTTTACTATTTCTTCTTCATTTTTAACCAATTTTGGATTTAGTAGTGCAGTCATTAATTTTTCACCTGATTGATTGCCAGGAACCATCATCAGATTTTCTAAAACAGTTAAATTTGTAAATTCATGTGCTATTTGAAAAGTTCTAAGTAATCCTTTTGAAAATAGTTCATATGATGGAGTTGAAGTTATCTCTTCATTATTAAATATTACTTTTCCTGAATTTGGTTTTAAATTTCCAGCTATCAAATTAAACAAAGTAGTTTTACCAGATCCATTTGGACCAATAACTCCGGTGATAGAGCCTTTTTTAATATTTAAAGAACAATTTGATACCGCTGCTAAACCACCAAAATATTTTGAAATATTATTTATCTGCAGGATATTTTGATCTGACTGCATAGAAAATTATACTTTGTTTAATCTTTTTAGAATACTATTTAATGTTTTCTCTGTTAATTTATAGAATCCATATTTTCTTAGTTCTTTAACACCTTGTTCATTAAGTCCTCTTGGAGTTTGGGACTCTTTAACCAAATACTTCAAATTTTTATTAGAATTAACAACAGCATCTTCTGATAATGCCAAAAAAAGTGAAGCAATATACTTTTGCGCTTTATCTCTTTTAATGCCTTGTTTAACTAACCAATTAGACATGGTGTTTAATAACTCATAAAATGGCGCCATCATTCCTGATGTAGACCAGAAGTTTTTAGATAGTTTTTCATTATTAATTTCAACTGTTGTTCCAAGATTATCAAAAAAATTTTTAATTTTCTTGTTTGGTGGAAATAATGGAATAGGACCTTTTCTTAACGAAATAGGTGGAAGTGGAATTGCCCTTACAATTGTTGCTTTTACTTTGATAGCTTTTTTTAGCTGAGGAAGAGTCATCGTTGAAATAAAGCTAACAATTGTTTGACTGGATTTAAATTTTATATTTTTTATAATTTTTTGACCCACTGAAGGTGTAACAGCTAAAAAAATCCAATTACATGAATTAACTATTTCTTGATTGTTTTTTGCAATAGAAACTTTTCTAAATTTTTTTTTTAGTTTCATTGCTACAAATCTGTTCCTAGGTGATAATAATATTTTTTTAAAAGATATTTTAGATCTACATATTCCAGTTACTACTGATGAAGTTATCTTGCCTGTTCCTATAAATCCTAAATTCATATTTAGTTACAATATTCTTAAATATAATAAATAACCATATTTAATTAGACATAAAAAAAAAGCCCCTCGAAAGGGGCTTTTTTTAAATTTGTTTTAAATTAAACTTAGAAGTTTGCGCCAACAGATATTTTAGCGGCTACACCATCTATGCCGTCTATTCTAACTTTGTTATCTGCGTTGCTTGCAATTAACTCAACAGCGTCAAATTCTAAATAATTCGCTTCACCTCTAATGAACATTCCGTTAGGTAAAGTGGCTTCACCACCTACACCTATCAGTACACCGTCCATAGATGTATTGCCATATTCAGATCCTGTTCCTAAACTTTCTTTAGTAACAACATCAACTGTCATTGCACCAAATTTTGCGTAAAAATTTTCAAAAAGTGTTACACCAGCATAAATAGAAGTTAAATCTTCAAATTCTACTTTCACTTTGTTGATCTTGTCATTTTGACCTTTTCCTGTACCACAAGAATCAGAGTCAGCTTTCGCTCCACAATCTCTAACATTTCTTTGAGCTTCTTCAGTTTCAAGAGTTGATCCTACATAATCTATACCAATGAAAACTGGTCCAAGTTCTTTTTCAACGAACACTGAAATGTATCCAGCTCCCATAATTTCTGACTCGGTATTTTTTTCAGTTACAGTCGTACCAACATCTGTCTCAGTAGCTGTAGCACCAAAAATAGCACCGGCACCCGATACTCCAATATTTACACCAGCATCTGCAGAAGCTGATCCAAAAGAAAACATTGCGAATATAAGGCCAATTAATGTTTTTTTCATATTTATCCTATTAATAGTTTGTTATTAATTTTAAGTCTCATGTAATAACTTATATGAATAAATTATACTAAACTTTATTTAATTTTTAATACTTTTTTTAACGAATGTTGCTTAAATACAACAAAAAAAGCCTTAATTTACTGAGTTTTTTATCATCAACCATTGGTTGAGGTAATTATATGAAAAAAAAAGAGCAAAAAAATTTTTTTTACTTTTTAATAATTAGAGATTCTCTAACCAAGTTTTAATAAAACTACATTAAATATATTGAATAAATATTTAATAAATTTAAAGGGTAGTATGAAAAATTTTAATTAAGGATAGTCCTAAAAAACCGGGAGCTAAAGATGGCTAGATAGGACTATCTTGTAATTAATATAGCACACTACACTATGAAAAGCATTAAGTAATTTTCAAAAATTGACTAAAAAAACCATGAAAAAAAGCCACAGACCAGTAACAAAAACCAAAAATCCAGAGCCAAGTCAATCTGATCAGGATTGGGTAATATGGGCAGCCTGGGCTGATAGGATCACATTTGAGGATATAAAAAAAAAGACTGGAAAGTCAGAGTCTGAAGTTATTAAAATAATGAGAAAATCCTTAAAACCTTCTTCTTTCAAATTATGGAGAAAAAGAGCAAAAACCCAAAGTATAAAACATAGAAAAAAGTTCGAATTATCTAGAAAAGAAATTAAAAGAAAAATTAAAAAAAGTGATTATATATAAATTATGAAAAATATTACCATGTATACAGGTCCAATGTGTAATTTCTGTGAAGCAGCAAAAAGATTGCTTTCTAGAAATAATCTTCAATATAAAGAAATAGATATTTCATCTAAAGATGGGCTTAGAGATGAAATGATTAAAAAATCAAATGGAAAAAGAACAATTCCTCAAATATTTTTTGATGATTATCACGTTGGTGGCTATGTTGAATTAAGAGCTTTAGAGAAAGAAAATAAGTTAAAAGATTTATTAAAATAATTATTTTATTGTTACTGTAATTTATTATTTATTGCTTGATGAGTAAACTATTTTTTTTCCTTAAAAATTAAGCAGACACCATTATTACAATACCTTTTGCCTGTTGGCTCAGGACCGTCTTCAAATATATGTCCATGATGACCACCACAATTTTTACAATGGTATTCCGTCCTAGGATAGCCAAGTAATTGATCTGTTTTAGTTTCAAATACATTTGGTAATGACTCAAAAAAAGATGGCCAGCCTGAACCACTTTCATATTTTGTATTAGATTCAAATAATTTTATACCACAGTTTACACAATGATAACTTCCTTCTCTTTTTTCAATATTTAATTCACTTGATCCTGGTGGCTCAGTTCCTTCATTAAATAAAATCAATTGTTGTTCATCTGTTAAATTTGGATTTTTTTTTTTCATTATTATTTTACTAATTTTTTTTATTTGATAATGTTATTCCTACAATAATAAATATTGCTCCCCATATATGATAAAACATAAATTTTTCATCAAAAATTAACATAGCCATTATTGCTCCCATGATTGGCATTAAATGAAGAAATATTCCAGCTCTGTTTGCTCCAATGATTGAAATTCCCTTTATCCAAAAAAAGAATGCGGCTAGTCCTGGAAAAATAACTACATATGCTAAGATTAAATAAAATGGTTTTCCTAATATTATTGGATTACCTGTGTTCATTTCAATAATATAAATTGGTATAAGAAAAACTAATCCACAAATAATCACAACTTCTAGCAGTGACATTTGAGAAATTTTAAATTTTTTACTTTTTAAAAGAGCAGAATAAATTGCCCATGAAAACATAGCAACAACCATTGATAAATCTCCTTTATTGAAATTTAAATTTTTTATCAAATTTAAATCAGCCTTTGTAATAATAAAGATTACTCCAGTCAGAGATAAAATAACCCCAAAAATTTGAAAGATATTTGTTTTTTCAATTTTCAAAATTGAAGAAATAAAAATTATCCATACAGGAATAGTTGAAATCATTAAAATTCCACTAATAACCTGTGTATAATAAAGTGAGTAATAAACGATAGAATTAAATATCGTAATACTAGTTATTCCTAGAATAATAAAAAAACTCAAATTATCTAATACATATTTTTTATTATTTAAAATTTCTTTGTAAGTAAATGGAAGCAAAATTAGTCCAGCAAAAAACCATCTGTAAAAGTTAAGAGAAAATGGAGGAATTTGGAATATACTTGCTGCTTTACCAACAATAAAATTTCCTGACCAAAATATAGTGGTTAAAATTAATATAAAATAAGCTAGTTTATTGTTTTTTTTCACAAACTATGAAAACCTTAAAGAACTATAAGGTTCTAAATCTAAATTAGTATTCTCATTTGAAATCATTTTAGAAATTATCTTCCCAGATATAGCTGCCAAAGTCCATCCTAAATGATGATGGCCAAAAGAATAGAAAACATTATTATAATTTTTAGAAGGTCCTATAACAGGTAGATAATCTGGCAATGTTGGTCTAAATCCTAGCCACTCGTCTTCATGCTGATCTGGTAGACCGTCTAATAAAAATTTTGCATTATTAACTAAATTTTTTATTCTAGATTTTGAAAGTGGATTATTTAAACCTCCAAATTCAACAGTTCCAACAACTCTTAATCCTTGTTCCATCGGTGTCATGCCAAAGCCTCTATTTTGAAAAACAACAGGACGTGAAATTAAATGATCAAAACCTTTAAAATGAATATGATAACCTCTTTCTGTATCTAATGGGATATTTTCATGAAGCTTATCTGTTAATTTTTTTGAGAATGCTCCACAACATATAACCAGTTTATCAAAAATAAATCTTTGTGTTTCAGATCTAACTACAGGATTATTATCGTCAAAATCTAAACTTTTAATATCTAGCTTTAAAAATCTTCCACCTTTTTTTAAAAAGTTTTCAAACAACTTTACCCAAATTTTCCCAGGATTTCTAGCATGTCTCGCCTTTTTATAAAAAACTCCAGCATGATAAATATTTTTAATGTTAGGTTCTAAATCATGAATCTCACTTTTGTTTAATAATTGTTGTTCTGCCCCAATTTCATTTCTTATATTAATTTCTAACTCTCTACTTTTAAGATTTTGATTATTCCAAATATACATAATACCTTTACTTTCTACCAATCCAGTCAAATCAATTTCCTCAAATAATTCATCGTATGCTGGTAAAGCTAAATCTAATATCTGATGCATATATTTTGCTGTATGCATCATATTTTTTTTACTACAATTTTTTATAAATTTTAAAAACCATGGAAGCATTTTTGGAACATAATTCCATTTTAATGCCAAAGGCCCAGTTGAACTTAAAAGCATAGCTGGTACATCGGTTAAAATATCAGGTCTATTTACTGGTACAGATGCATATGGTGAAAAATGTCCAGCGTTTCCATATGAAGCTGCAAAACTGCCAGGCTCTTCCCTATCAAATAAAGTAACTTGATAACCTTTTTTTTGTAAAAATAGTGCATTGCATACACCTTGAATTCCTGCACCTACAATTCCAATTTTTAATTTATTTGACATAATTTTTATATTACATATTTATTTTAAATAATTTAAAGTGACAAATTATACTTAATGCAGTTTATGATATTAATTGTCTACTGTAGATTTTTGTACTCATAACTATTCCTAACCCAATCATTGTAGCCAACATAGATGATCCACCATAAGACATTATTGGCAAAGGAGAACCAACTATAGGTAGTAAACCCAAAACCATTGACATATTTACTGAAATATAAATAAATATTGCAGAACCAAAGCCATAGCAAAAAAATTTTCCAAAAAAACTTCTTGATAAAGAGCCAATTTTCAAAATTCTAAAAATTAAAATTGCATAAATAATGAGTAAAAAAATTGATCCTAAAAATCCAAATTCCTCAGAAAATAATGTAAAAATAAAATCTGTATGTTTTTCGGGTAAAAATTCTAAGTATCCTTGAGTGCCTTTTAAATATCCTTTTCCTGTAAGGCCACCAGATCCAACAGCGATTTTGGACTGTATAATCTGATAACCTGCACCCAAAGGATCTTTGTCGGGATCAAAAAAAGTAAGAATTCTTAATTTTTGATAAGGTTTTAAAAATGAAATAATAAATGGTGCAGATATTATAAAAGTTAAAGATGAATAAAAAAAATATTTAATATTTATACCAGCAAGCCATAATACTATTATTCCACTTAAAGCGATCAATATAGATGTTCCAAGATCAGGTTGGCTTATTACAAGCGCAATTGGTATAAATAAAATCAATATAGGAATAATAATATTTTTTAATTTATTTACATTAGAAAGTTGAATTCTATGAAAATATTTTGCAAAACATACAATAATTGCAATTTTCATTAGTTCAGATGGTTGTAAATTTAAAAAATATAAATTAATCCATCTTTGTGAACCTTGAGCGGTTATTCCAAATAGAGAAGCCCATATTAAAAGTCCAAGAACAATTATATAAAATAAATATCCAAAAGTATGCCATGTTTTAATATTTATAAATGATATAAAAATCATCATAATAAAAAAAATTATAAACCTAATTATGTGGCTTTCAGAATGATATCTGAATTCACCTCCATCTGTTGAGTACATTGCAAATGAGCTTACTATTCCTAAAATTAATATACAAAATAGCATAATATAATCAATTGATCTTATTTTTTGAAAGAAAGTTGATTTGTCTGATAATGAACTCTGTATAAACATTATATGTTAATATTAGTTAGATTATTTTTTCTAATTTTTTCTCTTAATTCATGTCTGTCAATAACAAACTTAAATAGTTTTTGAGCAATTGGCGCTGCTGTAGAACTTCCAGACCCTCCATGTTCAACTAAAATACTTACTGCATATCTTGGATTTTTGTATGGACCAAAAGCAACAAACCAAGCGTGATCTCTTTCTTTGTAAGGAATTTGGTTTGTTTTTAAATCAAGTTCTCTATCAGCTTCGGTTATTCTTTTAACTTGAGCTGTGCCAGTTTTTCCTGCAAATTGATATTTGGGATCTTCGATTCTAGAAGAAAAAGAAGTTCCATATAGTTCATTTGTTGATTTAAACATAGCCTCTAAAACAAATTTTACATTTTCTTTATTTTTGTATAATGCATCATAATTTTTTTCATCTTTATTAAATAATTTTTCTGTTGCTGACAATAAATTTGAATCCTCATCTTTTTTTTTCTCTGCTAATTTCATTTTTTGTTTTATTTGTTCAATAGTATCTTGTTTGTTGTCAAAAATTATTTTTGGATAAATTTTATGTCCCCCATTTGCAAGTTGTGCTGTCATTAAACATAATTGCAAAGGTGTTGTTTGAATATAACCTTGACCAATACCATTTATTAATGTTTCTCCTAAATACCAATTTTGGCCAATAGCTTCTTTTTTCCATTTTGTTGAGGGAACTACACCTTTTTTTTCATTAAAATATTCTCCTAAAACAATATCTCCCAATCCAAATATTTTTGCAGTTTTATTTAATCTATCTACACCAAGTAATCTTGCCACTTCGTAAAAATATGTATCACAAGATTGTTTAATAGCATTTTGAAGTGACATAAAACCATGCCCTTGTTTTTTCCAACAATGATATTTCATCCCATATAATTCTAAAGGGTGCTTGTGTCCTCTACAGTTAACTTTTAAGTTTGGTGTAATAACATCATTTTCAAGAGCTGAAAGTGCTACTAAAGGTTTAATTGTTGAGCCTGGAGAATATAAGCCAGAAACAGATTTGTTTAATAAAGGTTTTAAGGGATTTTGTTTAATTTCTTCCCACTTACTTTTCTCAATCCCATATAAAAATAAATTTGGATCAAAAGATGGTGATGAGTTCATAGCAATTATTTCACCTGTATAAATGTCCATAATAGAAATAGATCCAGCTCTTCCATCTAAAAGTTTCTGGGTAAATTTTTGTATTTCAGTATCTATTGTAAGTTTTATTGTTTTTCCTTTGTTGCCTTCTTTAAAGTCTATTTGATTAATTCTTTTTCCATAAGCATTCACTTCAAATCTTTGAACTCCATTAGTTCCAATTAAATCATTCTCCAAGGCTTTTTCTAATCCTGTTTTACCAACTCTTAAACCAGGTACATTTCTATCTTTAATTATTTCATTACTAACCAAATCCTCAACGCTTGCTTCGGAAACATAACCTAAAATATGTGTATAAGTTTCTTTATAAGGATAGTTTCTGCCAACTGTCAAAACAGGTCTCGCACCAGATAATTCATGTAGATAGAAATTAATTTTTGAAAATTCGTCCCAAGTCAAATTTTCAGATACAACTAAAGTCTCCCAAGGTTTTTGTTGATTTTTTTTTTTAATTAAATCTTGTAGACGAGCATCATTTAGATTTAAAATATCTTTAAGCCTAACCATTAAAGTTTTAAAATCCTCTACTTGTTCAGGCACAACGTGCAACTGATAGACAGTAAGATTCTTGGCAATTCTATTCCCAAAATAATCTACAAACTCTCCTCTTACAGGTGGAAGTCTTGCTTCTCTTAATCTATTTTTATCAGATAAAGTTAAATATTTTTTATTTTCGCTAATTTGAAGAGAAAATAATCTTCCAACAATTCCAAAAAATACAACCGCTTTAGCTGCAGCAAAAATAAACATTCTCCTATTAATAATATTTGTTTTTTTAAAGCCTGAATCTTCTCCACTACCAATCATATTTTTATCCTTAAAAGAATTTTGCGATAAATATCAAAAATATATGAAAAAATATAATACAGCAAAAATGTAAATATTATATTTCCAAGAATTTCATAATAATTAATTTCTATTGAAAAAAACAATACCAGCAAAAAATAATTAATCGAATTTGCAAATAAAATAGTAAACAAAAAATATAACCAGTCTTTTGTTAAACTTGGTCTTAAAGTTATATTTCTTAGATAGCTGGCAAATCCACAAATAATTAAATAAGTTAGACTACTAATTCCAATTGGAAATCCTAAAACAGAGTCATTGAACATTCCTGCAATAAAAATAAATCCATAACCAAGTGTTTCTATTCTTTTTAAACTCCAGTAAAAAATTAATATATAAGGAAAATTAAATGAGAAATATTGATAGTTTAAATAATTAAAATCAAACTCATTAAATACAGATACAAATAAAAGTAATAAAGGTAAATTTAAAAGAAAAGTATTTCCAATAGTGCTTCTAAATTTAGCGCTCATTAATTATTTTCCTCTTCAAATGATACAAGCTTAACAAAAGTTAGTTGAGATAATTTTGAAAAAAATTTTACTACTTCGAAATATTCTTCTGTTTCTTTATGATAAATACCAACTGGAATTCCTGGTTTAAATAATCCTCCAGATCCTGAGGTGTAAACAATGCTTTTATCTTTTATTAATACATCGGCTTCCAAGTATTCTATTTTTCCATTTTGCTTCCCAGTTCCTGATAAAATAGATTGAATATTGCCAGGCTCAATACCAACTGGAATTTTGCTGTTTAAGTCCGAAACAAGTAGTGCTCTTGAGGTAGAATAGTTCACCTCAACAATTTTGCCTACCAGGTATCTATCATCTAATACAGCCATTCCAAGCCTAACTTTGTCTTTAGAGCCTTTGTTTACAATTATTGATTTTAAAAAAGGACTATTTTTATCAATTAAAACTTTGGCAACTAATTCTTCGGAATTATAAATAAATTCGTTTATTGTTTTTTTTAATCTTTTATTTTCCTCTTTAAGAAATTGAGTTTCATATTTTTTTGACTGTAGTATTTTGTTTTTTTCTTTAAGCAATAAATAATCATTATAAATATTATAATGATCTCTAATTTTATCTGAAAAATCTTGGATTTTTTTTTCAGGCACAGATACGATAAATGATGTTCTGTAAACTATTTCATTTAAAGTAATTTTAAGATAATTGGTAATAGGAAGATTAATTTTGCTCAAAATTAAAAGACCTATTGAAAAAAAAATTAATCCAATTAGAGAAAATCTTTGTTTATTTCCCTTTTTTAAAAAAGCTGAACGAATAGCTATTATAAAGTCATCTCTACTCGCTGCCATAATTTTTTAATACTCTGATAATATACTTGAAAAAGTCTCCTCTTGATCTAAAGCTTTGCCGGTTCCAATTGCAACGCATGCCAATGGATCATCAGCTATATGAACGGGCAATCCTGTTTCCTTAGAAAATCTTTTATCAATATTTTTTAACAAAGCTCCACCTCCGGTTAATGTAAGACCCATATCGACTAAGTCTGCTGACAATTCTGGAGGTGTATTTTCTAAAGCGTCTTTAATTCCGTTAATCATTTCTTTTAATATAGGATTTAATGCTTCAGATGTATCTTCTTCTGTAATATTTACCTCTTTAGGTGTTCCAGAACGAATATCTCTACCTTTGACAGGATACTTGTTATTATTTGTTGGAATTGCTGTACCAATTTCTTTTTTAATTTTTTCTGCAGTACTATCACCAATTAAAAGATTGTATTCTTTTCTCATGAAGTTTTGTAATGAATGATCCATAGCGTCTCCTGCAACTCTTAAAGAATTCGAATAAACTACCCCACCTAATGACATAACCGCAATTTCAGTTGTTCCACCACCTATATCAACTACCATTGAACCCGTTGCTTCTGAAATAGGCAGTCCCGCTCCAATAGCTGCTGCTATTGGTTCCTCAATTAATTGAACTCTTCTTGCTCCAGCCGCAAGTGCGCTATCTTGAATAGCTTTTCTTTCTACAGGCGTTGATCCTGTTGGAACACAAATTAAGATTCTTGGATTTGCAAAAGTACTTCTTTTATGAACTTTCTTTATAAAATGTTTAATCATTTCTTCGGTGACAATAAAATCAGCTATCACTCCATCTCTTAAAGGTCTTATTGCTTGTATGTTTCCTGGAGTTCTTCCAAGCATGGTTTTTGCTTCATCTCCAACTGCTAATACAGATTTTTTTCCTTTACTATCTACAACAGCAACAACCGAAGGCTCATTTAAAACAACTCCTTGTCCTTTTAATACAACTAATGTATTTGCTGTTCCTAGGTCAATTGCCATATCTTGTGACCAAATTTTTGATACACGATTAAATAAACCCATTTATATTCCTTTCACTGTTTCTTGTTTTTGCTGTTCTGGTGAGTAACCAGGAGCAGTTTTATCCCTTTTAATAATCATTTTATTTAATGCATTTATATATGCATTAGCCGATGCAACTAATGTATCAGTATCTGCTGCTTGACCAACAGTTGTTTTTCCATTTTCCTCAATTCGAACACTAACAGTTGCTTGAGCATCAGTTCCTTCTGTTACAGCATGAACTTGATATAGTTGCAAATTTACTTCATGAGGATAAAGTTTCTTTATACATTTAAATATTGCATCTACAGGTCCATCTCCAGTTTCTGATGCTTTTTTAACTTCACCAAAAACATCTAAAGTCATTTCGGCTCTTTGCGGTTCTCCTGTGCCGGCAAATACTTTTAATGATTTTAGGTTAATTGCATTAACTTTATTATCTATTATTAAACTATCATCAACTAAAGCTATTATATCCTCGTCATAAACATGTTTTTTCTTATCAGCCAAGACTTTAAATTTTCCAAATGCATTTTCTATTACATCATCTGTAACATCTACATAACCTAAACTAATTAATTTGTCTTTAAAAGCATGTCTTCCAGAGTGTTTGCCCATTACTAAAGATGTTTGTTTTACCCCAACACTTTCTGGAGTCATAATTTCATAAGTTTGTCTATTTTTTAGCATACCATCTTGGTGAATACCCGACTCATGAGCAAAAGCATTTTTTCCAACAATCGCTTTATTATATTGAACTGGAAATCCTGTTGCATTTGAGACAATTTTTGAAGCTTTACTTAATAGAGTAGTATTTATACCAGTTTCATATGGCATCAAATCGGGTCTTGTTTTCATTGCCATTACTACTTCTTCTAAAGCTGCATTTCCTGCTCTCTCTCCTATTCCATTTATAGTACATTCTATTTGTCTTGCACCTGCTTGAACACCTGCTAACGAATTTGCAACAGCTAAACCTAAATCATTATGACAATGTGTAGACAAAATTGCTTTATCAATGTTTGGAACTTTATTTTTTAAAGTTTCAATAATTTTTGAAAATTCCGATGGCACTGTGTAGCCAACTGTATCTGGAATATTTATAGTTTTTGCTCCACATTTAATTGCAAGTTCAACAGTTTTACACATATAATCCATATCGGTTCTTGTTCCATCTTCACATGACCACTCAACATCATCAGTAAATTTTCTAGCATAAGTAACATGTTCCTTGATTGACTCATAAACCTCCTCAGGAGATTTATTTAACTTATGCTTCATATGTAGAGGACTAGTTGATATAAATGTATGAATTCTAAACCTTGGTGCATGTTTCAATGCTTCGTAACATCTATCTATATCTTTTTTTGAATGTCTTGATAAACCAGCAGGAACGGCGTTTTTTAAAACTTTACTCACTTCTGAAACGGCTTCAAAATCACCTGGGGATGCAATTGGAAATCCAGCTTCGATTATATCAATTCCAAGTTCATCAAATACCCTTGCAATTTGTATTTTTTCTTCCAAACTCATAGATGCTCCTGGTGATTGCTCACCATCTCGCATTGTAGTATCGAAAATATATACTCTGTTTTTATCAGTCATTTTATTATTTTAATCATTGGCATAATACATTCTCTCGCCCAGATTGCAAAATAAAAGGTTATATCTTAGTTAATAATTAGTTTTTGTCACTATCTATTAACTTCTTCTTAGCTATCCATGGCATTAGTGCTCTTAAACCGGCTCCAACTTTTTCAACCGGATGCTCAGCTAATTTTTCTCTAGTT
>CACOED010000002.1 GCA_902626245.1 uncultured Pelagibacteraceae bacterium
TTACTCCTTTTTTGGCCTGAGTGATATTTCCTTTTTCTAAAACTTTGATTTCTGAAGACTCAATTATAAATTCATTAGCAAATAAGGAATTTCCAAAAGCAAAAATAAAGAAAAAAAAAGTTATAAAGATTTTATTTTTCATTAACTTTAACCAATAAGATAAAACAAAATAAACTTAATACTATTAGAGGAAAACTTACTGATAGCCATATTGAAGTTCTCTCAGATAAACCAAGTAAACTAAAAAAATAATTAATATAATATATTATAACCGATGATATGATTCCTACTGATAAATTAAAAAATTTTGTGCTTTTATTGCTGAAACTAAACATCAAAATAGAACCTAGCGCTGCCATAATTGAAATGAATATAGGGAACAAATATAATTTGTATAGGTGTGATTTAATTTCAAGATTAGATAGACCAAGTTTTTTGTAATCATCTGTAAGGTTAATTAATTGAATTATATTTAGAGAGCTTAAGTTAGAAAAAATACTATTTAATTTTTCTCTATTAAAATTTGTATTTACTTGCAATTTATCTAAAATTTCTTTTTTTCCATCTTCGAAGAAAATTTTTACTTCACTAAGTTGCCATTTTTTACTCTCTATATTTGCTTCTTTTGAAATAATGATACTTTTTAAAGAAAAATTTGCATCTAGTTGATTAATTGTTACATTTTTTAACGTATTATTTTTGAATTCATCAGCATTTATAACATAAGTATTATTTTGGAACTCGTCTTTTATCCATAGACCGTTATCATTTATAGCTGCTAAATATTTATTATCATTAGTAAATTTATTTTTTATGGATAGGTAATTATATTTTAGACTTGATGAGAAAGTATAAAAACATGTGGAAATAAATATACCAACACCAATTGTAGTAAAAATAAGAAACCTTATTAATGAAAAATTATCTATCCCAGAAATTTTTAGTAAGTTTAATTCTTCTCTTTCATTTAAATTAATAAAAAATAATTGTGATGAAATTAAAGCTATAAACGGAAAAATTTCAAATATGAGAGAGGGTGTATTTAAAAATGTTAATAGTAATGGGTAATAAATACTAACATCGTATTCTTCTAAAAAAGTAATTTCTTGCAATATATTTAAAATGAAACTTAATGAAAAAAAAATAAATGTCGTTAGAAGAAAATATTTTAAGTAAGATTTTAAAATATAAAATTTATAAATAGGAAGCTTCATAATATTTCAAATTTTTCTTAATTTAATAAATATAAAATAGGAAATTATACTTATTAAAAAAGGTAAAAATATAACAATTGATTTATTAAAATTATAAAAAGATAATACATTTGATGACCCTTCAGAAAATACAATTAATAAAAATCCAATTAAAAAAATTCCTATTTTGAATTTAAAAAAATTAAATTGAGTATTCGATTTAATAATTAAGCAGCTTGCCACAAAAGCAGATAAAATTATATAAAATGGAACAACTAATCTTTTATATATTTCTTGAACAACGGGATTAATTGAATCTTTGTTACACTTAAATAGTTTTTCTGAAAAGCCTTTTTGATTATTTAAAAATGAATTTAAACACTGAATTAATTTTGCCGAATTTGTCTCTTGAATTTTTGGAAAAACTGTAGATTTTGTATCATATCTTGACAAATTAAATTCCGATTTTTCAAATTTAATTATATTTGTATTATTACTGTCCACATTAATTAATCTTCCGTTATATAGGATTAAATAAAATGAATTATTTTTTTTTACTAGTATTCCTTTTTTTGCAGTAATTATTTTTGATTTTGAGTTATCAAGATTTTCTTTGATAAAAATATTTTTTATAAATCCTTGACTATCTTTTTTTTCTACAAATATTGTTAAGTTGTTTGCAGCATCATTAAAATGCTGAGTTTTAATTAAAGATGGAAAATAATCAATATTCGAATTCCTAATGTAAGATTTAGCTAAATCTTGAGTTTTTGGAACAATAAGTGCACTAAAGATTATGCTTAATATTAAAAATATAAGAGAAAATTTAATTATTTTGTTTATAAATTCACCTTTTTTTATTCCAAACGACCAAAATATTAATATTTCATTGTTTTCCTCATATTTTGAAATGGTAAAAAAGACAGAAATAAAAAAAACAAATAAAATTAACCTATTAAAAATCTTTGGTAAAGATAATAGTGAATACATGAAATAGACTTTCATGCTATGACCGTCTTCAGATACAAAATCTAAGTAATTTACAGACTGAATAACCCAAACAATTAGAGTTAAAGATAGAGACGTAATAATAAAAAAATATGTAATATCTTTAAAAATATTTCTAAAAATTAATTTTTTCATTGAAATTTATAATTATGATACATATATACCTTCCAACCTATACTATATTTAATAAAAATGACTTTAAAAATAAATTATTTAGATAACAAAAAAAATTCAATAAAGAACAAGGCAATTTTTGTTACTTTAGATACTAAAATATCAGTATTTAAGGGGAATTTTGATCATAGCACCAATCAAAAAATTCTCAATTTTTTAAAAAAAAACAAGGATACAAAAGAGAATAAAATAATTTCATTAAATCAAGATTTTGATCAAAAATTGATAATTATTTTGATAGTTAAAAATAACAATGAATTAGAATCTGAAAAATTAGGAGCAAAGTTTTTTGGTTTTGTAAAAAGTAATGAAGTTTATGATATTTTTATTCAAGAGCCTGATTCTTTTAAGTCTAAAAAGTATAATATTAATTTTAATTCATTTGTACATGGAGCAGAACTAAAATCTTATAAATTTAATTTATATAAAACTAAGAATAAAGATAAAATCATTAATTTTAATATTAGTAAAACAAATATTATAAAAAAAAAACAAAAGTTAGATCCAATTTTAAATGGAGTTAATTTTACAAGAGATCTTGTCTCAGAACCTGGAAATATCTTACATCCCGATGAATATGCAAAAAGATTGTTACCTTTGAAAAAACTTGGAATAAAAGTAACAGTTTACGATAAGAAAAAATTAAAAAAATTAGGATGTAATGCTTTACTTGGTGTTGGACAAGGAAGTGTAAGAGGATCATATCTTGTAACGATGGAGTGGAACGGAACAAAATCTAAATCTAAACCTTTAGCTTTTGTTGGAAAAGGAGTTTGTTTTGATACTGGTGGCTACTCATTAAAGCCAGCAAGATTTATGGAAGATATGACTTATGATATGGCAGGCTCAGCTGCTGTAGTAGGTTTAATAAAAACTTTAGCATTAAGAAAAGCAAAAATTAACGCTGTAGGAACAGTAGGCCTTGTTGAGAATATGGTAAGTGGAAACGCTCAAAGACCAGGGGATATCGTAAAATCTTATAGTGGAAAAACTATAGAAGTTTTAAATACTGATGCAGAAGGTAGATTAGTTTTAGCAGACGCTTTAACTTTTACTGAAAGAAAATTTAAACCTAAATTAATAGTTGATTTAGCAACTTTAACTGGAGCTATCATTGTTTCTTTGGGCTCAGAGTATGCGGGACTTTTTTCTAATGATGACAAATTGTCAAAACAATTACTTGAAGCTGGCGAAAGGGTTGACGAAAAATTATGGAGAATGCCTCTTCACAAAAACTTTGATAAACTTATGGATTCTAAAAATGCAGATATGCAAAATATAAATTATGTAGGTGGCGCAGGATCAACAACAGCTGCTCAATTTTTACAAAGATTTATTTTAAACAAAACACCATGGGCGCACCTTGATATAGCAGGTATGGCTTTTTCTAAATACGCGGGAGCTCTAAATTCAGGTGGTGCAACGGGTTACGGAGTAAGATTACTGAATAAATTTGTTGAGGATAATTATGAGTAGTAAAGAGCAAACTCTTTCAATAATAAAACCAGATGCAGTAGAAAGAAATCTTAGCGATAAGATTAAAGAAGAATTTAAAAAAAATGGTTTTAATATTTTTAAAGAAAAAAAAATTAAACTTGAAAAAAATGAGGCGGAGAAATTTTATCAAGTTCATCAGTCCAAGCCTTTTTATAACGATCTATGTTCTTATTTATCATCAGGCCCAATTATTGTTATGATATTAGAGAGAGAGAATGCGATATTAAAAAATAGAGAATTAATGGGAGCAACTGACCCAACTAAGGCAGAGGACGGCACTATTAGAAAAAAATATGGAATATCTATAGATAAAAACTCTGTTCATGGGTCTGATAGTCCAGAAAACGCTAAAATTGAAATTGATTTTTTTTTTAAGGATTAGTTCCAATAAATTTTTTAATAGCTCTAGGATAAATTAAATTTTCAACCTCCAGAACTCTTTTTGCTAAAGAATATTCATTATCTTTTTTAAAAACTTTAATTTTTTTTTGTAAAATTATTTTACCAGAGTCAAGTTTTGAATTAACCAAATGAACTGTACACCCTGTAAACTTTTCTTTATTTTTAATAACTCTTTGGTGTGTATTTAAACCTTTATATTTAGGAAGCAAGGATGGATGAATATTTAATATCCTATTTTTGTAAATATTTATTATTTTTTTTGATAAAATTTTCATGAAACCGGCTAAACAAACTAATTTAATTTTATTTTTTTTTAAATTTATCAAAATTTTATTTTCTGCTTTTTTTTTATTTTTATAATTAATTATTAGAAATTTAATTTTATTTTTTTTTGCATAGTTTATGCCTTTTGCACTTTTATTGTTACTTATAATTAAAACTATTTTTATGGGTGATTTTTTTTTTTTTGAAAATTCAATAAGGGATTTTAGGTTAGTTCCTCTTCCTGAAATAAAAACAGAAACAGCTAACTTTTTATTACCATTTAATTTTTCCATTTAAATTAATATTTTTTTTTCCTTTAACTATTTTTCCTATTACATAAGGCTGAAAATTTTTTGTAAAATACTTTTTTATTTTTTTCAAATTTTGTGATTTTATAATTATACAAAAACCAATACCACAATTAAATGTTTTTATCATTTCTTGATCACTTACTCCTTTTGAGTATAGCCATTTAAAAATATTATTTGGTTTCAGTTTATCCAAGTTAATCTGTGCTGATAGGCTGTCAGGCAAAACTCTTATAATGTTATCTTTGAGACCTCCGCCAGTTATGTTAGCACATCCATTAACTAAATTTTTATCAATTAACTTCAAAATTTCTTTTACATAAATTTTTGTAGGTATCATTAATTCTTTTTTTAAATATTTATTTTTTTTTAATTTTATTTTTTTTTTTTTTAATATATATCTTACTAAAGAAAAACCGTTTGAGTGAATTCCGCTTGAAGGAATTCCAACTATTAAATTATTTACTTTAATTTTAGATTTATCTAAAATTTTTTTTTTTTCTACTAATCCTACTGAAAAACCTGCGATATCAAATTTTCCTTTAGAGTACGTTCCTGGCATCTCTGCAGTTTCACCCCCAACTAATTCGCAATTGGAAATTTTGCATCCCTTATTTATACCTTTAATTATTTGACTCAATTTTTTTAAATTAATTTTATTTAAAGAAATATAATCTAAAAAAATTATTGGTTTAGCACCTTGAACAATCAGGTCATTAACACACATTGCAACAAGATCAATTCCAATAGTATCAAATTTATTTAATTCATTTGCAATTTCTATTTTGGTTCCAACCCCATCAGCGCTAGCTACTAACTGTGGGTTTTTTATATTTTTTGGAATGTTTGTTATTGAGCCAAATCCTCCAATATTTTGAAAATTCTTATTATTTTGTCTTTTTTTTGATAATGAAGATATAAATTTTACAAAATTATCCGCTGCTTTAATGTTAACGCCGCTCTTTTCATATGTTAAGTTACTTGTTTTCATGTTCTTCAATATTATTAAAATAAAAAATAAATTTAATTTTTTAGTTTATATATTCTTTTTAATTTTCTTAATAATTTTTGCAAAGTTTTCCACAGTTGAAGCAAATGCTAACACTTATAAAATAGCAAATTTAGAGATATCCAAACCTTATGATAAAAATTTTAATAAAGAAGAAATTATTAATATTGCATTTAAGAAAGCTTTTGAACAACTTATTTTAAGGATTACTACAATTAAAAAAAATGAAATAAAAAAAATATCAAAATTAAAAAATATTTATAGTTTAATCGAGTCATTCTCAATTGTAGATGAGAAATTTATTGATAATAAATATATTTCAAAGTTTGAAGTAGAGTTTAATAAAAAAAAATTGTTTAACTATTTACAAAACAAAGATATTTTTCCATCTATACCTAATGAAAAAAGATTACTTTTAATACCTATTTTAATTAATAACCAAAAAAATCAAATATTGTTATTTTCTGAGAATGAATTTTATATGAACTGGAATAAATCAAATGAGAGTTATTTTTTATTAAATTATATATTACCCAATGAAGATATAGAGGATATTAATTTAATAAAAAAAAATATTTATGATATTGAAAAATATGACTTTAAAGAAATTATATCAAAATATGCAATTAAAGATTATATAATTTTAATCTTATTTCAAAAAGATAATAATTTTAATGCACTAATGAAAATTAATTTAAATAACAAATTAATCATATCAAATAAAAAATTTATTTGGAATGAAAATCAATCTATTGAAAATGTAATTCACAATTTAAAGCTAGAATTTGAAAATTATTGGAAAAAATTAAATATAATTAATACTTCAATCAAATTACCAGTTACAATTTCAGTAAATGCTAAAAATTATAAATTAGTTAAAGAGTTAGAAAAAAAACTTAAAAATTTAGATCTAGTATCTAGCTATCATATTGACTATTTTTCTAATGAACAGATTGTTTATAAAATAATTTATAATAGTACTCCAAATAAATTTATAAATGAATTTAACAATAGTAATATTAAATTAAATACTAATGGCTCAGTCTGGAGAGTAGAGTGAGAAATTTAAATCAACTATTATTGAATTTTAAACATAAACAAAATTTTAATTATGATGATTTTTATGTTAGCAAAAGTAATTATTATGCTTTTCAACTAATTGAAAATTGGCCTAAATGGGAAAAAAATATTTTAAATATATATGGAGAAAGATTTAGTGGAAAAACTCACCTTGTAAATATTTTTTTAAATAAAAATAAAGGAATTAAAGTAGATGGAAATCAAATTAATGAAGATATTTTTAAAAAATTTAAGTTATATGAGAATATTGTAATCGATAACTATGATAATAAATTGAATGAAAATTTGATGTATTCAATATTTAATTTAATTGATCAAGACAATAAATATTTAATAATAAACTCAATAAATCCAATAAATGAAATTGATTATAAATTAAATGATTTAAAATCAAGATCAAAAAACTGCCTGTTTGCTAAAATTGATAATCCTGATGACGAACTTATGTTTGCAATTATATTAAAAAGTTTTTCAGATAGACAAATTTTAATTGATAAAAAACTAATTGATTTCATTATTAAAAGAATAGATAGATCATATGGCAAAATTATTGATTTTATATATAAAGTTGATGAGTTGAGTTTAAAAAAAAAAAAAGCAATAGATATGAAAACAATTAAAGAAATTTTATAGGCAATCAATTGAATAAATATAGAAGTCACACCTGTGGAGAACTAACCATCAAGGACAAAAACAAAAATATATCTTTGAGTGGATGGGTAAATAAAAAAAGAGATCATGGAAACTTACTTTTTTTAGATTTAAGAGATAATTATGGTGTAACCCAATGTGTAATTGAGAATAGTCATAAAAAATTTAAGGAAATTGAAAAATTATCTTTAGAAACAGTAATTAAGATTGATGGAAAAGTTTTAGAAAGAAGCAAAGATACTATTAATAAAGATTTGGATACAGGAGAGATAGAAATTTCAATTTTTTCATATGAAGTACTAGGCGAAACAAAAGAACTACCATTACCTGTTTTCACAGATCAAGAATATGCTGAAGAAATTAGATTAAAATATAGATTTTTAGATTTAAGAAGAAAAAAAATTCATCAAAATATTATTTTGAGATCAAAAGTTATTTCCTTCATAAGATCTGAAATGCAAAAATTAGGTTTTTTAGAGTTTCAAACTCCTATTTTAACCTCCTCAAGTCCTGAAGGGGCTAGAGATTTTTTGGTGCCAAGCAGGCTAAATCCAGGAAAATTTTATGCATTACCGCAAGCACCACAACAATTTAAACAACTTATAATGGTTTCTGGATTTGATAAATATTTTCAAATTGCACCATGCTTTAGAGATGAAGATGCTAGAGCCGACAGAAGTCCAGGTGAATTTTATCAACTAGATTTAGAAATGTCTTTTGTAGAACAAGAAGATATTTTTGATGTAGTTGAAAAATTAATGAAGAGTATTTTTAAAAAATTTTCAAATAAAAAAATGCTATATGAAAAATTTCCAAAAATTACATATTCAGATTCATTTTTTAAGTACGGAACTGATAAGCCTGATTTAAGAAATCCTTTAATCATAAATGACTTTACAGAAATATTTGAAAGAGAGGATGTAGGTTTTGATATTTTTAAAAAACTTGTAAAAAAAGGATCTATTGTTAGGGGAATAGTTACAAAAAAAACCAAAGATAAACCAAGAAGTTTTTTTGATGGCTTAGATAAGTGGGCAAAAGAAGAAGGAGGATCTGGATTAGCATATTTTACATTAGAGGAAGAAAATGAAATAAAAGCAAAGGGTCCAGTGGGAAAATTTTTCAGTTCGGCTTCCTTAAAAGAAATAATGAAAATATCAAAAGCAGAAGTGGGCGATAGTATTTTTTTAGCATGTGGAAAAATCAAAGATGTAGAAAAAATACTTTCTAATGCAAGAGACAAGATAGGAAAAGAACTTAAATTAATAAACCATAATACTTTTGCATTTTGTTGGATTGTAGACTATCCAATGTTTGAAGAAGACGAAAAAACAAAAAAAATTATTTTTAGTCATAATCCTTTTTCAATGCCCCAAGGAGATATAAAGAACTTAGACTTGTCAAAACCATTAGGTATCAAAGCTTATCAATATGATATTGTTTGTAATGGAATTGAATTATCATCAGGAGCAATTAGAAATCATATTCCTGAATTAATGTATAAATTATTTTCAGTTGCTGGATATGATAAAAAAATGGTTGACGAAAAATTTAGTGGTATGATTAATGCGTTGAGTTATGGAGCTCCTCCTCATGGGGGAATAGCTCCAGGAATTGACAGAATAATAATGTTATTAGCTGGAGAAAAAAATATAAGAGAGGTTACAATGTTTCCAATGAATCAAAATGCACAAGATTTAATGATGAATGCTCCTTCAGAAATTAGTAATGAACAAATTAAAGAACTTAATTTATTAATAAAAAAAAATAAGTAGTTATTTTTTTCCTTTTAAATTTATTCTTATATCAGATAAATCTACAAGTTTTTTCTTATAATTGCTCCTTAAAAATCCTTTACTTGATATATCTTTAACAATTTTCAAAATTTGACTTTGGTCGTCATTAATTTCTTCTGTTCTTTCTTCAGTTTGTTTTTCTATTACTCCAATCGATGGAGTATGTGCTAAATCTTCTCTATTTAAATAGGAAATAGCTAATTCTCTAAATATATAATCAAGAATTGATGTTGCACTTAAAATTCTATCATTTCCAAGGACTTTTCCAGAAGGTTCAAATTTAGTTCCAACATATGCACTAACAAATTCATCTAATGGAACTCCGTATTGTAGACCAAGTGATATAGCAATTGCAAAATTATTCATTAAAGCCTTTACTAATTCTCCTTCTTTACTTGTATCAATAAAAATTTCACCAATTTTTCCATCTTCATATTCTCCTGTGTGAAGATATACTTTATGATCTCCTATTGTAGCTTTTTGAATATACCCTTTTCTTCTATCAGGCATGCTAAATCTTTTGTGGGTATCACTAGCATTATTTTTTGATACAAAATTACTTACTGTAGTAGTGTTTTGAATTTTTGATACTAAATCTAAATTATTTTCATCTTTAGAAGAAATTTCTGAAACTTTGCCAGTTTTGTCTAAATTTTTTGTTTTTCTATTATCTAGCTTTACATCGATGATTTCAAATTTTCCATCATCTCTTTTTTCAAGATTTTTAAGTTCAGAATCATTAATTTCATCTAAATAATGACTAACTTTAAATGTACAATTGTAGTAAGTTTCAACTAAATATTTGGCCATATATCCCTTAAGTAGTTTTTTTTTGAGTCTTAATTTAATTATTGTATATACAAATTATAATTTTAGTCTAATTTATTTTTTACAATTTTAAATTGAATTATTATTAAAAATTTATGTTGACAGTATTAAAAGAAATTTTTACCTGGTGGAATCAACAGACACTTGGAACAAGATTTACAATATTTTTTTTCGGAAAATTTATAGGAAAAGATTATCTGGGAAATAAATATTATCAAACAAAAAAAGGAAAAAGATTTGTAGTTTATAATGGAGAGGTAGACGCATCAAAAATACCAAACGAGTGGTATTCTTGGATGCATTTTACGCCTAATAAATTTGAAAATAAACATGAACTAAATAAATTTGAGTGGCAAAAACCTCATAAACCAAATTTAACAGGATCTAAAAGTGCATATAGCCCAAAAACAAATAAAAGTGCAACTAAAAAAAAATATAATACTTGGAAAAATTAAAATACAAAAAATATTTTTTTTAATTTTTTTAATACTTATATTTAATTCAAAATTGTTTGCCAGCGATACTAATTTAGTTGCAATTAAAATCTTGGATAAAGTAAGCTCTAAAACAAGTCAATTATCATTAAATATTGGAAAAGAAACAAAGTTTGAAAACTTAATTATAAAGGTTTTGAAGTGTAAAAACTCTGAATTTGATGATAATCCAGAAGTTACAGCCTATATGCAAGTTCAAGATATTACGTTAAAAAATAACGATAAAGTCTTTGTTTTTAACGGTTGGACTTTTTCTTCAAGTCCTTCAATTACTTTATTTGATCATCCAATTTACGATATATGGTTGATAAAATGTTATTAAACTACTTTTTCTTTGTCTAGCCAAGATACATTAAAATTAGAATCTATAAATTTAGGATGATTTAAAAGTTTTTTATGAAGATCTATAGTAGTTGTTATTCCTTCAATTACAAATTCATCTAAACATCTTTTCATTCTCTGTATGGCTTCTGTTCTGTTTCTTCCATGACAAATCAATTTACAAACCATACTATCATAGTAAGGTGTTATTTTATATCCTTGATAAATTGAACCATCAACTCTAGTTCTAAAGCCAGACGGCTGATGACACATTGTGATTTTTCCTGGAGATGGTTGAAAATTCTTGCTAGGATCTTCGGCATTTATTCTACATTCGATTGCATGACCTCTAGGGTTTACATCTGATTGGTTCAAAGCTGTATTACCTGTAAAAGCTATATTTATTTGTTCTTTAATAATATCAATACCAGTAACCATTTCAGATACGGGATGTTCAACTTGTACTCGGGTATTCATTTCTAAAAAATAAAACTTTCCATCTTCATATATAAACTCAACTGTTCCAGCACCTTCATATCCAATTTTACTAACCATATTCACTGTTTTTTCAAATAAGTCTTTTCTTGTATTTTCATTCAGAATAGGACTAGGTGTTTCTTCAATTAATTTTTGGTGTCTTCTCTGAACAGAACAATCTCTTTCATGTAAATGAACAGTTCTATTTTTTCCAGATAAAACTTGAACTTCAATATGTCGTGGATTTTGGAAAAATTTTTCAATATAAACTTCATCATTACCAAAATATTTTTTTGCCTCTGTTTTTGCTGTAGAAAATAAATCATCAAACTCAGATTCTTTGTGTACTATTTTCATTCCTTTACCACCTCCGCCTGCAGATGCTTTAATTAGAACTGGAAAACCTATTTTTTTAGAAATTTCTTTTGCTTGGTTTTTATCTTTCACACCACCGTTTGAACCTTCAATTACGGGAAGACCGTATTCTTTAGCAATTTTTTTTGCTTGTATTTTGTCGCCCATCATTTCAATTAATTTCGATGATGGTCCTATAAATTTAATTTTATAATCTTCTAGTATTTTTGCAAAGTCAGGATTTTCTGAAAGAAAGCCATATCCTGGATGAACTGCTTCTGCATTTGTAAGTTCAATTGCGGACATGATTGCTGGAATATTTAAGTAACTATTTATTGGCTGATGCGTTCCAACACATACACTCTCATCTGCCAGTCTCACATGCATACTTTCTCTATCTACATCGGAATGGATTGCAACAGTGGAAATTCCCCATTCCTTACATGCTCTAATTACTCTAACAGCAATCTCTCCTCGATTAGCGACTAATATTTTTTTAAACATTACTCAAGAATTACAATTTTTTGATCGAACTCAACTGGCTGGCCATCTTCTACACAAATTTCTTTAACTATACCATTTGATGACGAAGGAACATGATTCATTGTTTTCATTGCCTCTATAATCATAACTGTGTCACCTTTTTTTATTTTTTTCCCTACTTCAATAAATTTTTTACCACCTGGTTCTGCAGCCAGATAGGCGGTTCCAACTATGGGACTTTTTACAATTATTTTGTCTGATAAATCTATTTTTTCATCAACAATATTATCTTTAGTTTCAATATCGATATCCTTTAAAGATTTTTTTAAATCTTCTAATGCTTGGATTAATTTAATAACTATTTTTTTATCTATTTCCATTTTTTAGTAATTCATGCATTGCATTTATGGCCAAAATATATCCATTTGAACCAAGTCCACAAATTATTCCAGTTACAATTCCAGAAATCAAAGATTTTTGTCTAAATTCTTCTCTTTTATAAATATTTGATATATGTAATTCGATTATTGGTTTTTTAAATATATCAAGTGCATCTCTAATTGAAACTGAAGTATGAGTATAGCCTGCGGCATTTATTATTATTCCGTCATGAGATTTTCTGGAGACTTGAATTTTATTCACAATTTCTCCTTCAATATTTGATTGAAAAAAGTCAGTATTTATTCCAATTTTTTTTGAATGATCGGTGCATTTTTTTTTTAATTCATCAAAAGTTATATTTCCATATTGAGATTGTTCTCTTTCGCCTAATAGATTAAGATTTGGACCATTAATAATAATTATATTATTCACATTAAACTTATATTACATGAATATTAAAAATAAAATAAAAATTAAAGTGAATGGAAAAAGACTTATATTTGATCAAAATACAACAGTTGATAAATTAACAAAAAAACTCAAAATACCTTTAAATAAAGTAGCCATAGAATTAAATAAAAAAATTTTAGATAAAAAAAAATTGAAAAAAATAAAATTAAAAGTAAATGATAAAATTGAAATAGTTCATTTTATAGGTGGAGGCTGATGAAAAAAAAAGATTATTTAAAAATAGATAAAAAAAATTTTTTATCTAGATTAATAGTAGGAACTGGAAAGTATAAAAATATGAGTGAGTGTGCAAAAGCAATAAAAATATCTGGTGCAGAAATTGTTACAGTTGCTGTAAGAAGGGTAAATATTGTAGATAAAAATAAACCACTATTAATGGATTATATTGATCCCAAAAAAATTACTTATCTACCTAATACTGCAGGATGTTTTAATTCAGAACAAGCGCTAAGAACACTTAGACTAGCAAGAGAAATTGGAGGATGGAAATTAGTTAAGTTAGAAGTTTTAGGAGATAAAAAAAATTTATTACCTGATATGATAGAGACATTAAAATCAACTGAAGTCTTAACAAGAGAAGGTTTTAAAGTTATGGTTTACTGTAATGACGATCCTTTAATGGCTAAGAGATTAGAAAATGCTGGAGCAACAGCTATAATGCCTCTCGCTGCTCCTATAGGATCTGGTTTAGGAATTCAAAATAAGTTAAATATTAAAATAATAAGAGATCAAACAAAACTTCCTTTGATTATTGATGCTGGTATTGGAACAGCTTCAGATGCATCAATGGCAATGGAAATTGGTTGCGATGGAGTTTTAATAAATACTGCAATAGCAAGAGCAAAAAATCCTTTTGTTATGGCTGATGCTATGAGGCATGCTGTTATTGCAGGAAGAAAATCATATTTATCAGGCCGTATAAAAAAAAATATTTTTGGTAGTGCTTCTTCTCCAAGTAAAGGTTTAATTTAATTTTTTTTAATTTTTTTTTTATAAAACTTTTTCTTTTTAAATTTTTTTTTATTTATATTGTAATTTTTTGCTTCAGGTTTTGAAATTTTAAGTTTTTGTAAATTAGAAACTTTTTCTATTTTTTCAATCATTTTGTTTGTTTTAGATAAAAACTCAACCTCATAATCATCTAGTCCTAATAAATTATTATCAAATAAATTTATTTCTACTTTATTTTTATTTTTAAAGTAATCAAAATCATCCATATAATTATCTTTAATAAAATTGTTGATTTTTTCATTGAGATTTAATTTAATAATCTTTGCATTACATTCTAGCGTTTTTAATTCAATTAGTTTGATGATTTTTAAAACAAAAGTTTCATTAGATAGTTTTAAATTCCATTTTACACTACTTTCTCTTAGTCTTTGTCTTGACATTTCAAGAAGTCCAAAATTACTTATTCTACCTATTTGAATTCTTGCTCTATCAGTTCTACATTTATCTTTAAGCTTTCTTTCAACTAATCTTTTATTTGAGTAATTAAGCATATCTATAAAATCTATAATAATTAATCCAGATAGATCTCTTAATTTTATTTGTCGCGCTATTTCTTCAGCTGCCTCTAGGTTTGTATCCAGTGCTGTACTTTCAACATTTTTTTGTTTTATTGAACTGCCTGAGTTCACATCTATAGATACTAAAGCTTCGGTTGGATTTATTACTAAATATCCACCAGATTTTAATTTAACTTCAGTTTCAAAGATTTGAAATAGTTTTGATTCAATTTTTTCCTTAAAAAATAAAGGTACTTTATCTCGATATTTTTTAACTTTTTTTACATTATTAGGCATTACCAATTTCATATAACTTTTTGCCTTTTGATACCCTTCATTTCCATCAACTATTATATTTTGTGTTTCATCACTATACATATCTCTAATAGATCTTTTTATAATATCACTTTCTTGATGAATTAAATTTGGAGCAATAGAATTAATTGCTTTTTCTTTAATCGAATTCCAAATATTGATTAAATTTTTTAAATCGTTTTCAATTTCATTCTTTGTTTTATTTGAACCAGCAGTTCTTACTATTAAACCCATTTCTTTTGGTATTTGTATTTCATTTAAAATTTTTCTAATTTTTTTTCTATCAGCAGGATTAAAAATTTTTCTTGAAATTCCCCCACCTTTTGGAGTGTTGGGCATCAAAACAATATATTTTCCGGCAATCGATATAAATGTGCTAAGTGCGGCACCTTTTAATCCTCTTTCATCTTTAAGAACTTGTATTAAAATTACCTGATTAGGTTTTATAACTTCTTGAATTTTGTATCTTTTTGTTGGATATCTTTTTTCTTTTTTATGTTCTTCAATTTTATTTTCTAAAGGAGTTTTTTCTATTGGGTCCTGATTAAAAGAGTCGTTGTTATTGTTATCAATTGTTTTTTCTTCTGTTCTTTCATCTTCTTTTATTAATTCCTCTCTTACTTTTTCTTCTTCTTCTTTAATTTTCTCAAGATCACTTAATGGAATTTGATAATAGTCAGACTGAATATCATTGAATGACAAAAAACCATGTCTCTCTCTTCCAAAATCTACGAAAGCAGCTTGCAAAGAAGGTTCTATTCTACTTACTTTTCCAAGATAGATGTTGTTTTTTATTAAACTATTACTTACACTTTCGTATTCGTAATCTTCAATATTATCATCTGATTTAAGTACAACTCTAGTTTCATTTGGATGCGACGCATCAATATATAAATTTTTAGACATAGATTATTTTTATTATTTTTCATTTTATTTTTATAAATTCGGTGCCTTATCTTTAACAAATTCGCAAACTAAATTATACAAAAATGAACAAAGTAATAAAAAAAACTCTAATTTTTCTAATTACAGCAAGTATAGCTTTTATGTTAGCAATCATATCTATTCTTTGGTTGTATTCAAATAAATTACCAGATTATAAGTTTTTAAAAATGTATAAACCACCTGTTTCGAGTAAATTATATTCAGGAAGTGGTGAGTTAGTTAGTGATTTTTCGTCAGAAAAAAGAATATTTGTGCCCTATGAAACAATACCAAAAATTGTGATTAATTCTTTTTTATCAGCTGAGGATAAAAACTTTTTTACTCATCCAGGCGTTGATGCAAAAGGAATAATGAGAGCTGTATTTAATAATATTTCAAATATTATTTCTTCAGAGAGACTCGAAGGAGCTTCAACTATTACTCAGCAGGTAGCTAAAAATTTTCTTCTAACAAACGAAGTAAGTATAAACAGAAAAATAAAGGAAGCTATTCTTGCATTTAGAATTGAAAGAGCCTTAACAAAAGAGAGAATATTGGAACTTTATCTTAACCAGATTTATCTAGGTGAGGGCACTTATGGTATTGCATCAGCCAGTTTAGAATATTTTGATAAGCCTATAAACAAATTGAATTATGCAGAATCTGCTTTATTAGCCGCACTCCCAAAGGCCCCAAGTAAATACAATCCTTATAAAAATATAAAACTTGCAAAATATAGAAGAAATTTAGTAATAAAAAATTTATATGATAATTCTTATATTGATGAAAAAAAATATAAAAAATTACTTAACTCAGAAATAAAATTAAGAAAAAGAAAAAAAAAATATTTAGAGGATGCTAGATATTATGTTGAAGATTTAAGAAAAAATCTTGTTGATAAATATGGTTTTGAAAAAATTTATAAACAAGGATTTACAATTAAAACTCCTATAAATTTAAAACTACAATCTTTTGCGACTCAATCTTTAAGAGATGGTCTTGAAGAATATGATAAAAGAAAAGGATGGAGAGGACCTTTGTTTAATAAAAAAAATTTTAATAACTGGAATAAAAATCTTGAAAAATACAAATTGGAAAAAACAATAGGTTGGAAATTAGCAATTATAAAAAAAATTGATAAATTTTTTGTTGAAATCGAAACTGAAAACAAATTTAAAGGAAAAATAAAGTACAAAGATATTTCATGGACAAAAAGAGAACTAGATGAAATTTTCAAAAAAGGCGATGTAGTTTACGTAAAAAAAATAAAAGATAATTTTTATAGTCTCAAACAAGTTCCAAAAGCAAATGGAGGTATTGTTGTTTTAGACCCTTACACAGGAAGAGTTCTCGCTATGTCTGGTGGTTTTAGTTTTAAAATGAGTGAGTTTAACAGAGCCACTCAAGCATTGAGACAACCCGGATCAGCTTTTAAACCATTTGTTTATGCTTTAGCATTAGAAAATAATTTTACTCCATCATCACTAATTCTAGATGCTCCAATCGTTTTAGATCAAGGTGAGGATTTAAAAATGTGGAAACCAGAAAATTATGGAAAAAAATTTTATGGCCCATCAACAATTAGAACTGGCATTGAAAAATCTAGAAATTTAATGACAGTAAGAATTTCTCAGGAAATCGGAATTGATAAAATTGCAAAATTATCAAAAAAATTAAAAATTTATGAAAATCCTGAAGAATTAATGTCAATCTCATTAGGATCCGCTGAAACAACTTTGTTAAAGCTAACTACTGCATATTGTTCTTTTGTAAATGGAGGTAAATTGGTAGAACCAATATTTTTAGATAGGATTCAAGATAGTGAAGGAAGTACAATTTATAATTCAGAAAAAAGAACCTGTGAAAAATGTCAAGAAATTTCATACCTAGGAGATGAAATTCCAAAAATTAATGATAATTTTCAAAGAATTTTTTCTGAGGAAACTGCCTATCAAATTACTTCGATTTTAGAAGGTGTAATTAAAAGAGGAACCGCAAGAGGTTTAAAAGATTTAAACTTAGATCTTGCAGGAAAAACTGGAACAACTAATAAAAATACAGATGCATGGTTTGTAGGATTTACATCAAATTTAGTTATTGGAGTATATATAGGACATGATGAACCAAAAAGTTTAGGGAAGTACGAAACAGGTTCTAAAACTGCAATGCCTATTTTTAAATCATTTATAAAAAATGCTATAAAAAAAGGTGACGCAAGACCATTTAAAGTTGCAAAAAATATTAAATTCTTAGTTGTTGATCAAAAATCTGGTAGAAAAGCTGATTTTGGTTCAAAAACTACCATTATAGAAGCTTTTAAAAAAAATGATTTAACAAATAATTTAACACAAAATGAAAATTTAAATTTAAAAATTCATCAAAATAATATATTAAAATTTTACTAATGAATAAAGACTTTATAAGTTATCAAACTGAAATAAAAAAAATAAGCTTAAGAATTAAGGAGTATCTTTGAAAAACAGGATATTTACTCTAAGTTAGAGGATATAAATAAAAATATTTTAGAAAAGAATTTTTGGCAAAACAAGTTTAAAGCTGAAAAAACTTTAAAAGAAAAAAAAATCTTTGAAGATTTAGTTCATGGTTATGAAATTTCACAAAAAAAATTTAATGAAATTACTGATCTATATAACCTCGCTTTAGAAGAAAATAATCAAATAATATTAAAAGAGACTGAAAATAATATTTTTGACTTATATAAAGATATAAAAAAAAATGAAATTAAATGTTTTTTATCTAATGAAGCAGATAGCCTTGATATTTACTTAGAAATACATGCAGGCGCTGGCGGGACTGAAAGTCAAGATTGGGCAGAAATGATTAGAAGAATGTATATGAAATGGGCATCTAGCAAAAATTTTAAATGTCAATTAATCAGCGAACATAAAGGAGATGAAGCTGGAATAAAATCATCTACAATAAAAATAGTTGGAAATTATGTTTATGGAATTTTAAAATCAGAATCTGGAATTCATCGTTTAGTAAGAATATCACCTTTTGATTCCGGAGCAAGAAGACATACAAGTTTTGCAAGTGTTTGGGTCTATCCAGTGATTGATGAGAGTATCAATGTTGAATTATTAGATAAAGATTTAAGAGTCGATACTTACAGATCCAGTGGTGCAGGAGGACAACATGTTAATACTACAGATAGTGCTGTTAGAATAACACACATACCGACTAAAATAGTAGTTCAATGCCAAAATGATAGATCACAACACAAAAATAAAAATACTTGTATGAATATGTTAAAAGCAAGACTTTACGAGCACGAACTAAAGAAAAAAGAGCAGAAAATGAAAAGTTCTGAAGAAACAAAAGCTGAAATTGGCTGGGGTCACCAAATTAGATCATATGTTTTACATCCTTATAGAATGGTTAAAGATAACAGAACAAATTATGAAAGTTCAAGTCCTGATAAAGTGTTAGATGGAGAGATTGACGATTTTTTGGAAAGTTCTCTTTATAAATTAAATGATTAGAAATTTTCTAAAAATATTTACCGTTATATTAATTTTATTATTTTTATTTTTGGGATATTTTTCTTATTTTGGAATAACAACATCAAAATTCAATTCAATTATAAAAGATCAAATTAAAAAACAAAATAATGATGTAGAAATAGAATTAAAAAAAATAAAATTACATCTAGATTTAAATAATTTTTCAATAAAAATTAAAACGAAAAATCCAAAAATAATATCATATAATTCAAATTATCTAGATTTGGATGAAATTTCATCCAGCATTTCAATATCATCATTTTTACAAAATAAATTTGCAATAAAAAACCTTTCTATAAAAAGTAAAAATAATGAAATAAAAAAATATATAGATTTTTACAGGACAAATAAAAATATTTTTCAAATTATTTTAATAAAGGAAGCTTTAAAAAAAGGAAAAGCAAAAATTAATATTGATTTATACTTTGATGAATTTGGAAAAATAAAAAATAACTATATTGTAAATGGGAAAATTTCAGATACTGAATTAACAATACCCCAAAGTATAAAAAACCTTAAACTAAATTTTACTATAAAAAATAATAATTATAAATTTGAAAAAATTTTTTTTAAATTAAATAAAATAAAATTTAATTCAGAAAATATAAATATTCAGAAGAAAAATGAAAAATTTTATGTAAATGGGAATTTAAAAAATGAAAAAAATAAGATTGATAATGATTTGATTTTATTAATCCTTAATAAAAATTTTAAAAATTTCGATTTTTCTAATTCTAATTTTGAATCAAGTTCTAATTTTACATTTGACTTTAATAAAAAATTTAAAATTAAAAATCTAAAAGTAAATTCTAAACTGAATTTTGATGAGTTGATTTTTAAATACGATTTATTTAAAATTAAAAATTACGTAAAAAATTATAACAATTCAATTAGTCTAAAGGATAACAAAATCAACATCCAATATTCAGAAAAAAAATTTTTATTAATTGGATCTAGTGAATTTTATATTGAGGATGGATTTAGAAATTTTCTTAATTTTAAAATTTCTAAAAATAAAAATAAAACTGATTATGAAACTTTTTTAGATTTACAAAATATAGAATTAAATTTTGATGATATTAGTTATAGAAAATTAAAAAAGGATAATGCTACATTGAAAATTGATGCGTCTGAAAATAACAAAACAATATTATTTAAAAAAATAAATTATACGGACAATAAGAATAAAATAGAAATAAATAATTTAAAAATAAATAATAATAAAATATTAAATATAGAAGAAATAAAATTTAACTATTTAACGAAAAATAATTTTAAAAATCAACTATCTCTCTCAAAAAAAAATAAAAATTATCAATTAAAAGGAAAAAGTTTTGATTCTATTCAACTTATAGAAAATATAGCAAATTCAAATTCAGATAATAATTTTTTTAGTATATTTAAAAATTTAAATACAAAGGTCAAAATTAACATCGATGAAATTAAATTAGATAGCGAAAGTATAATTTATAATATGAATGGAAATTTGGAGATAAAAAATAGTAAAATTTTCGGATTAGATTTAAAATCAAATTTTTCTAGCAACGAAAAATTATTTATCTCAATTAAAACCCAAACCGACAATGAAGTAGTGACTACATTTTACTCAGATAGAGCAAAACCGTTTGTTAAAAAATATAAATTTATAAAAGGATTTGAAGATGGAAATTTGGATTTTAGTTCAAAAAAAATTAATAATGTTTCAGAATCTAAATTAATCATTGATAATTTTAAAGTTCAAAAAATACCTGTATTAGCTAAAATATTAACCTTAGCATCACTGCAAGGTATTGCAGATCTTTTAACAGGAGAAGGTGTAAGATTTACAGATTTCGAAATGATTTATTCAAAAAAAGATACTTTAATGACAATTGAAGAAATTTATGCGATAGGACCGGCAATATCAATTATGATGGAAGGTTATGCAGAAGGTAAAGATCTTATAAGCTTGAGAGGAACATTGGTACCCGCAACAACTATAAATAGAACAATTTCATCTATCCCATTAATTGGTGAATTATTAGTTGGAAAAAAAGTAGGTGAAGGTGTATTTGGTGTAAGTTTTAAAGTTAAAGGTCCGCCTAAAAATTTAAAAACATCAGTTAATCCAATAAAAACATTAACACCAAGATTTATAACAAGAACATTAGAAAAAATTAAAAAAAATTAAATTAATTTGATTTTTAAATGTCTCTTTTTACCAATTGATAATTTTAAATAGTTATGCTCATCAAATAAATTTTCTTGTATGGCAAATTTTTCATCGAAAATAATTTCATTATTTATTTTTATTCCTTTACCTTTTATAAGTCTTCTAATTTCACTTTTTGAATTTATAATTTTTGATAAAATAATTAGATCAACTATATTTATATTACTATTTTTATTTTTAAGCTGAATTTCAACTGAGGGTAAGTTTTCTCCTAATGAATCTTCTTCAAAAGTTTGCTTTGCAGTTTTTTCTGCCGATATAGACTCATTTTTTCCGTGAAGCATTGATGTAGTTTCATTTGCTAACTTTATCTTTAATTGATTTATATCTTCATTTTTTATTTTATTTATTTCATCTATACCTAGGTCAGTAAACATTTTTAAAAACCTGATAACATCTTTGTCGTCTGTATTTCTCCAAAATTGCCAATAATCATAAGCAGATAATAATTTTTTATCTAACCAAATAGCACCGGTTTCCGTTTTACCCATTTTAGATCCTGAAGCTAAAGTTATAAGTGGAGTAGTTAAGCCATAAACTTGTTTGTTGGAGTATCTTTTTATTAATTCTGTTCCATTTACTATATTTCCCCATTGATCAGATCCACCAATTTGCAAAGAACAATTTTCTTTTTTATTTAATTCTAAAAAATCATATGCTTGTAAAATCATATAATTAAATTCCATATAGCTTAAAGATTGTTCTCTATCCAGTCTTGTTTTTACACTTTCAAAAGTAAGCATTTTATTAATTGTAAAATGTTTTCCTATATCTCTTAGGAAAGAAATATAATTCAACCCTTTAAGCCAAGAATAGTTATTTACAAAAATAGGTTTAGTTTTTGGATCATTATTATCTAAATAGTTTTTTAAAATTTTTTCAATATTTATAATATTTTTTTCTATTTCGTCTTCAGTTAAAATTTTTCTTGTTTTATCTTTACCTGATGGATCACCAATCCTAGTTGTCCCACCACCAATTAATACAATTGGTCTATGACCGTGCTTTTGCATTAATCTTAAACACATTATTTGCAGCAAACTTCCCACATGAAGACTTTCGGCAGTACAATCAAAACCGATATAGCCCTTGATTTTTTCTTTATCCAATAATTTAGATAGTTCGTTTTCACCTGTGCATTGATAAAAATACCCTCTATCTTTAAATTCTTTTAAAAATTTATTCATAGGTCTATAGTTCCACAATATACATTATTTAATAAAAAAAAATAAGAATGGGAAAGATATATACAGCTTTAGGATTAATGAGCGGAACCTCTATGGATGGGGTAGACGCATCAATAATTCAAACGGATGGAAAGTCTAAATATAAGACTATTTTAGACAAATATTTTGAATATCCACATATCATTTATCAAAATTTAACTAAACTTAGAGATAAAATAAAAAGATCAGAAGATCTAAAAAAGCACAAAAAGCAAATAAAAACTGTTGAAAAAGAAATAACAATTTTTCATGCTAAATCAGTTAATGAAATTTTAAAAAAAAAGAGAGTAAATATAGATTTTATTGGATTTCACGGGCAGACCATTTTTCATAATGCAGAGGAAAAAATTACCAAACAGCTCGGAGACGGAAAGCTTTTATCAAAACTTACTAAGAAAAAAGTTGTTTATGACTTTAGACAAAATGATTTAAAAAATAGTGGTAGAGGAGCTCCTCTTGCACCAATATTTCATCAATTAATAGTTAAAAAAATAAAAGTTAAATTGCCAGTTACAGTTTTAAATATAGGTGGCATAGCAAATAAATCTTATATAAAAAATTATAAGCCTGATGATGTAATTGCTGGCGACATAGGACCAGGAAATTGTATGATTGATGAATGGATAAGAAAAAAAACAAAAAAAAAATTCGATAACAAAGGTTTAATAGCCAAGAAAGGCAAAATAAATAATATATGTTTGACTGCAATAGAATTCTATAATTCTAATTTTTTTAACAATCGGAAGCTACCATCTTCGTTTGATATAAAAGATTTTAAATTTTTAGATAGTTTTAATAAATTATCTCTAGAAGATGGTGCCGCAACATTGACAGAACTTACTGCTATAAAATTAGATTGTATAATCCATAGTGACAAAGAAAAAATAATTTTATGTGGTGGTGGAAGAAAAAATAATTTTTTGGTCGAAAAATTAAAAAAAAAAAGTACAGAGATAAAATTAATTGATGACTATGGTATTGATGGAGATTTTGTAGAGTCTCAAGCATTTGCTTATCTTGCAATAAGATCATACCTAAAATTACCAATTTCTTTTCCAAAAACTACTGGTTGCAAAAAACCATGCACAGGGGGTGTATTGGTAAAAAATTTTTAATATAAAGCAGATTCTTTTTTGACGTATTTATTTAAGGACTTAACAAGCGTTTCACCATTTTTTGAAAAAAAATGATTAGCTTCTGGTACTGCCTCAAATTCAACTTTAATACCTTTTTGTGCACTTAATCTTTTATTTAATTCATTGATATAATTTAAAGGCACCAACTCATCTTTCTTTCCATAGATCATTAAGCCTGATGATGGACATGGGGATAAAAATGAAAAATCATAAACATTTGGCTGCGGAGAAATTGCTATGAATCTATTAATTTCAGGTCTTCTCATCAATAACTGCATTGATATAAGAGACCCAAAAGAAAATCCAGAAATCCAGCATTGTGAATTGTCAAAATTTTCTCTTTCTAGCCAATCAAGAGCTGCGGCAGCATCAGCAAGTTCACCTTGACCATTATCGAATTCTCCATCACTTTTTCCTACTCCTCTAAAATTTACTCTACAAACTGAAAAATCATTATCCATAAACACATGAAAAGTATCAACAACTACTTTATTATTCATTGTTCCTCCGTATTGAGGATGTGGATGCAGAACTAAAGCGATCGGTGAAGTACTTTTTTTACTTTTATAATATTTTGCTTCAAGTCTTCCCGCCGGCCCTGGAATAAATATTTCTACAATTTTACTATCCATAAAAGAAATTGATTATTATTATCAAAAAAAAATTATATTTTTCTATCAAAAATGAGCGACAAATTGCAAGTCTTTAAATATGTTATAATCTTGACTAAATTAGTCAGGTATATATAAACCCCGTGGATTGCGGAAAATATGAAATTATCAAGTAAAGGTAGATATGCTGTAATGGCTCTTGCGGATCTTGCAAAGTTTGATCCTAATGAGCCAGTTTCCCTTAGAGATATATCTCTACGGCAAGGAATATCACTTGTTTATTTAGAACAACTATTTTTAAAATTAAAAAAAAATAAAATTGTTAACAGTGTTAGAGGAAATAAAGGTGGTTACACTTTAAATAAAAAAGCATCTGAAATTAATTTGTCAGAAGTATTATTTGCAGTAGAAGAAAAGGTTAAAACAGTAGGATGTGTGAAGCATTCCAAAAAAGGATGTAATGGAAAAAGTACAAAATGTATTACCCATAATTTATGGGATGAACTTGAAGATTATATTAATATTTTTTTTAAAAAAAAAAAACTTAGTGACTTAATAAATCCAAAAGAGAATAGAATTTAAATGAGAGAAAAAGAAATTGATAAGTTAAAGGATTACAAATACGGTTTTACAACTGATATTGAAAATGTTAGGGCGCCTAAAGGTTTAAATAAAGAAGTTATTGAATACATATCAAAAGCTAAGAAAGAACCAAATTGGATGTTAGATTGGAGAATGAAAGCTTTTGAGAGACTAAAAATTTTAAAGGAACCAAATTGGCAAAAACCAAAATATCCAAAAATTGATTATCAAGATATTTACTATTATTCAGCTCCTAAGAGTGCAAGTGAAAAACCAAAGAGCATTGATGAACTTGATCCTAAACTTTTAGATACATATAAAAAACTTGGTATACCACTTCAAGAACAACAAAGGCTAAACGGTATTGCTGTAGATGCTGTATTTGACTCTGTTTCTGTAGCTACAACGTTTAAAGATAAACTTAACGAGGTAGGAGTAATTTTTTGTCCAATTTCTGAAGCAATACAAAAACATCCAGAACTTGTTAAAAAATATTTAGGCTCGGTGATTCCTTTAACAGATCACTATTTTGCAACTCTAAATTCAGCTGTTTTTACAGATGGATCTTTTGTTTATATTCCTCCAGGAGTTAGATGTCCAATGGAGCTTTCAACATATTTTAGAATTAACGCATCTCAAACAGGACAATTTGAAAGAACTTTAATAATTGCAGATAAAGGAAGTTATGTAAGTTACTTGGAAGGTTGTACCGCTCCTATGAGAGATGAAAACCAACTTCATGCGGCAAATGTAGAGTTAGTCGCTTTAGATAATGCTGAAATTAAATATTCGACTGTTCAAAATTGGTATCCTGGTGATGAAAATGGTAAAGGAGGAATTTATAATTTTGTAACTAAGAGAGGTTTATGCAAAGGAATAAACTCTAAAATTTCTTGGACACAAGTAGAAACTGGTTCAGCAATAACATGGAAATATCCAAGTTGTGTTTTACAAGGTGATAATTCTATTGGCGAATTTTATTCAATCGCAATTACAAACAACTATCAAAAAGCTGATACAGGAACCAAAATGATTCATTTAGGAAAAAATACTAGGAGTAAAATTATTTCAAAAGGTATTAGTGCAGGCTTTTCTGATATGACTTATAGAGGATTGGTGGATATATCATCAAAAGCTAAAAACTCTAGAAATTATACTCAATGCGACTCTTTGCTTATGGGCAATAAATGTGGCGCTCACACTGTTCCTTATATTAAAAACAAAAATCCAGAATCAAATATAGCCCATGAAGCAACTACTTCTAAAATAAGTGAAGAACAACTTCATTATTGTCAGCAAAGAGGTTTAAACCCTGAAGAAGCTGTAGGATTGATAGTTAATGGTTTTTGCAAAGAAGTATTGCAGCAGTTGCCTATGGAGTTTGCAGTTGAAGCACAAAAACTTGTTGGAATAAGCTTGGAAGGAAGTGTTGGCTAAATGTTAAAAATAAAAAATTTAAAAGCTGATATTGAAAGTAAATCAATTTTAAATAACTTTAATCTTGAAATAAAACCTGGTGAAGTGCACGCAATAATGGGACCAAATGGATCGGGAAAAAGTACTTTATCAAATATTTTATCTGGAAAAAAAGGGTATGATATTTCAGGTGAAATTTTATTTGAAAATAAAAATCTTTTTGAACTTGAAACAGAAGAAAGAGCTCACAAAGGAATATTTTTAGCTTTTCAATATCCTCTAGAAATACCAGGTGTAAATACAAATATTTTTTTAAAAACATCACTTAATGCAATAAGAAAAGCTAGAGGAGAAAAGGAACTTGATGCAATAGAATTTTTAAAATTGGTAAAATTAAAAGCAAAAGAATTAAAATTTGATGAAGAAAAACTAAATAGACAGCTAAATGTGGGATTTTCTGGTGGAGAAAAAAAGAAAAATGAAATATTGCAAATGTCTATTTTAAATCCAAAACTTTCAATTTTGGATGAGACAGACTCTGGTTTAGATATTGATGCACTTAAAATTGTTGCCGATGGTGTAAACTCATTAAGAAAAAAAGATAATTCATTTTTAATAATTACTCACTACCAAAGATTATTAGATTACATAAAACCTGATTATGTTCACGTATTGATGAAGGGTAAAATAATCAAATCTGGAGGTGCAGAACTGGCTTTAGAATTAGAAAATAAAGGATATGAGAATTTTAATTAAATGATTGAACAGTTAAAAATAGATTTTGAAAAATTAATAAAAAACTCAAACTTTTCTAAAAAGAATGTTGAGATTAAAAGAAAAAGCTTTCATAATTTCATTGAAAAAGGTTTTCCTAATCGAAGAGAGGAAAATTGGAAATTTTCAGATCTTAATCAAATAATTTCTAAAAATATTAAAAATTTAAGTTTTTATAATGATTTATCAAAACCAAATAAAATAGATCAGTCTATTTTTATAGATGGTCTAGAGCATAATAAACTTGTTTTTGTTAATGGAAGAATAGAAAAAATAGAGTTTGATTATGAAGAAAAAAATAAAATTGAGATATTAGATGATTTAGTTTTAGAAAAATCTAATGATGATAATAATTCCTTACTTTCTTTAAATAATGCATTTGTTAGTAAATATTTTAAACTAATTGTAAAAAAAAACTATTCACTTCAAAAACCTTTGGTAATTTATAATATTACCAATAAAGATTTAGTTTCAAAAAGTATTAATTTAAAGGTTGATATATTTCTTGAAGAAAATAGTTCTTTAAAACTCGTTGATTTTTCTGATGATAAGTCAAATACTAATTTTATAAATGTTAATTATAGTTTTGATCTTCAAAAATATTCAATTTTAAAAAATTATAAAATTGATAACAATTCAAATAACAATATAAAATATTATTTCAATTATATAAGCCAGGAAATCAATAGTGTATCAGAAATATTTCTTCTATCGTCTGGATCAGAATTTATAAAAAATGAAATTAATTGTAATCTTAGAGGCAAATATAGTTCAGCATTTGTTAATGGAATTTTTATCTTAAATAAAAAAAAGCATCATGAAATAAAAACCAACATAAACCATTTAGTTGAAAACACTAAAAGTTATCAATTAATCAAAGGTGTTTTGGAAGATACGTCAAAAGCAGTTTATCAAGGAAAAATTTTTGTCGACTCAAAAGCCCAAAGAACAAATGGTTATCAATTAAGTAAAGCCATTTTATTAAATGATAATACTGAATTTAATGCGAAACCAGAGTTAGAAATTTATGCTGATGACGTAAAATGTTCACATGGTTCTGCATCTGGAAGTTTAAATGAGGACTCGATATTTTATCTAATGTCTAGAGGGTTAAATTATAATGAAGCAAAAAAACTTCTAATTAATGGTTTTCTATTAGATGTTGTTGAGAAAATTACAGATTCTGAAATTAAAAACCTAATTAAAAATATTATGAGTCTTAAACAATGAATATTAGTGATATAAAAAAAGAGTTTCCTATATTTGATAAAAAAGTTCATAATAATGATCTTGTATATTTAGATAGTGCAAACTCTTCTCAAAAACCAAGAGTAGTTGTTGATAGAATATATGATTTTTATACAAAAGAATTCTCCAATGTAGGAAGAAGTGTTCATTATCTTGCGGTTGCTGCAACAAATTTATATGAAAATACAAGATCATCAGTTCAAAAATTTATTAATGCGAAGCATGTAAATGAAATAGTTTTTACTAAAGGTGCAACTGAGGCAATAAATTTAGTTGCTAGTACTTATGGGCAAAAATATTTAAAAGATGGAGATGAGGTTTTATTAACTGAACTTGAACATCATTCTAATTATGTACCATGGCATTATTTGAGAAAATCAAAAGGAATTAAAATAGTTTTTGCTGAGATAAATGAAAATGGAGAAGTTACTGTAGAAAGTATAAAAAAAAAAATAACACCGAAAACTAAAATTATTGCATTAACTCACTTATCAAATGTTACAGGAGCTATTTTACCAATTAAAGAAATAATCGATGTGGCTCATTCAAGAAATATACCTGTCTTGATCGACGGATGTCAAGGAGCACCACATTTAAAATTGGATATGCAAGATTTAGATTGTGATTTTTATGCAATTTCTTGTCATAAAATGTATGGACCGACAGGTCTAGGTATTCTTTATGCAAAAAAAAAATGGTTAGAGGAGTTGCCACCATATCAAGGAGGAGGTGGTATGATTGGCGAAGTTAAAAAGGAAGGTATAACTTATGGTGATCTGCCAAATAAATATGAGGCAGGAACAATGGCAACAGCACAAGTAATAGCTTTTGATGAATCCATAAAATTTTTAAACAAAATAGGAATGGATAATATAATTAAACATGAGAAAGAACTTGTTGAATATGGTCAAGAATTATTAAGAAAAAATAATAGTGTCAAATTAGTCGGTAATCCAAAAAATAAAGGATCTGTTTTATCTTTTACCATAGATGGCGTACATCCTCACGATATAGCGACAATTTTAGATGAAGATGGTGTTGCAATAAGAGCAGGACACCATTGTTGCCAAATATTACATGATAAACTTTCTATACCTGCTTCTGCAAGGGCATCATTGGGAATTTACAATACTAAAGATGATCTTGATAAACTAAACTTATCAATTAATAAATGTAAAAAGATATTTGAATTAAAATGAATCTAAAAGAACTTTATCAAGAAATAATACTAGATCACGGAAAAAACCCTAGAAATTTGAGAAAAACAGAAAACTTTAACAAAGATGCCAAAGGGCATAATCCATTATGTGGTGATAAAGTACATATTTATTTAAAGCTAAATGAAAATAAAAAAGTAGAAGATATTTCATTTGAAGGAGAAGGATGTGCAATCTCAATGGCATCAGCATCCATAATGACTGACTTAGTCAAAGGAAAAGAAGAAAATGATGTAAAAGAAATAGTTAATGATTTCTTAGAAATGATTAAACAAAAAAATGGAATAGATACAAAACTTTTAAAAGACGATGAAAAAACTAAACTTATGTGTTTATCAGGTGTGAAGCAATATCCAATGAGAGTTAAGTGTGCAACTCTTTCATGGCATACTTTAACATCAGCTATAGATAGATCTCAAAATGAAATAAATACAGAAAATATTGAACTATAATGGAACTAAAAGAAAAAATTATTACTGAAATAAAAAAAATTTATGATCCTGAAATTCCAGTTAATATTTATGAACTTGGTTTAATTTATAATATTAATATTGATGAAGAGAATAATGTTAAAATAAATATGACTTTAACAACTCCAAATTGTCCAGTAGCTGAAAGTTTACCAAATGAAGTAAAAAATAGTATTAAAGAAATAAAAGAAGTAAAAGATGTTGATTTAAAATTAGTTTGGGATCCACCTTGGGATAAATCAATGATGTCAGAATCTGCTAAATTAGAACTTAACTTATGACAAAACAAATAATTACATTAAGTGATAACGCAGCTCAAAGAATAAAAGAAATTATGTCAAATGCAGAAAATAGTGCCGTTGGATTAAGAGTGGGTGTTAAATCAGGAGGCTGTGCAGGAATGTCTTATATAATGGAATATACTAGTAAAATTAACCCAAATGATGAAATAATAGAGGAAAAAGGAGTTAAACTTTTTGTAGATCCTGGAGCCGTTATGTATCTCTTAGGTACAGAAATGGACTATAAAAAAGAGGAATTTTCCTCATCTTTTGTCTTTAAAAATCCAAACGAAACTGAAAGATGTGGATGTGGAGAATCATTTAAGATATAATAATACTTAATGAGAGATACTAAACATTTAGAAAAACATGCTAACAAACTGGCAGAAAATAAAAAAGAGAAAGCATTATTTAGGTCTCAACGTAAAGCAGTTGAAGCTGGTGCACATGGCACATTAGAATACACTATAAAAAAGGGTGTTAACAAAAATAAAATTGCCGACGAAAAAATATTGAAAAGTAAAAAATAATTTAAGAACTATAATACATCTCAAACTCCATAGGATGAGGAGTATGCTCAAGGTTATAAATTTCCTCAAATTTTAATGCTATAAAAGCATCAATTTGGTCATCAGAAAATACACCTCCTTGTTTTAAAAAACTTCTGTCTCTATCTAAACTTTCCATAGCCTCTCTTAATGATCCACAAACCGTTGGAATATTTTTGACCTTATCCTCTGGTAATGCATACAAGTCTTCATCTAAAGGTTTTCCTGGATTAATTTTATTTTTTATTCCATCTAACCCTGCCATTAACATTGCAGAAAATGTTAAGTAAGGATTTCCTGCAGCATCAGGAAATCTTATTTCACACCTCGCTCCTTTTTTACTCAATGTAATTGGAATTCTACATGATGCAGATCTATTTCTTGCTGAGTAAGCTAGCAAAACTGGAGCTTCAAAACCTGGAATTAATCTTTTGTAACTATTTGTTGTAGCATTTGAGAATGCATTAATTGCTTTAGCGTGTTTTAATATTCCTCCTATATAATAAAGAGCGGTCTGAGATAAACCAGCATATTTATCTCCAGAAAAAATTGGAGTTTTACCTTTCCAAATAGATTGATGTATATGCATTCCTGAACCGTTATCTCCTTTTACTGGTTTTGGCATAAAAGTTGCTGTTTTTCCGAAGGAATGGGAGACCATTTGTACTACATATTTGTAAAGCTGAACATTGTCTGCTTGTGTTACTAAAGTATTATATAACATTCCAAGTTCATGTTGGCTTGGTGCAACTTCATGGTGATGTTTTTCAACTGTAATACCAACTTCTCTTAAACCTTTTAAATATTCACCTCTCATATCCTGTGCACTATCAACTGGAGGAACAGGAAAATATCCACCCTTTACTCCAGGTCTGTGACCCATATTTCCACTATCATAATTTTTTCCAGAGTTGTAAGGACCTTCTAAACTATCAATTTTAAATCCTATTTCATTCATCTCATTTTTTATTTTAACATCATCAAAAACAAAAAATTCGGGTTCAGGACCAAAATAAGCTCTATCACCAACCTTAGAAGTTTTTAAAAATGTTTCAGCTTTTTTTGCAATTCCTCTTGGATCTCTCTCATAAGCAGTCTTTTTCACTGCGTCAAAAACATCACAGAAGAGAATAACTGTATTATGCGAAGTATAAGGATCAATTACTTTTCTGCTCAAATCAGGCTTTAAAATCATGTCTGACTCGTTAATAGCCTTCCAACCAGCTATTGATGAACCATCAAAAAAAACTCCATCATTAAGCATATCATCATCGACAACTGTTGAATCCATTGTAAGATGCTGCAACTTTCCTCTTGGGTCAGTAAACCTTAGGTCGACAAATTCTATCTCTTTGTCTTTAATAAATCTAAGTATTTTATTTGAACTCATAAATTTTCTATAAACTTCTAAACATGAACTTAATATCAAAAACTGTGATAATAAGAAGATAATATAACAAGATATCACCTATGCGTTTCTAACATGGATAAATGGTCATTTTTATGAAATTATCAATTCACAAATTATTACAATTATTAGTTGAATGGAAAATTTATTAAATAAAGAATCAGTTAAAAGGGTTTTGAAAGTTTTAGATGAATTTGACCAATCGATAAAAGTAGAAATTTTAAATACTTCCGCCAGAACAGCGGAAGATGCCGCAGAAAGTTTAAAAACAGAGGTTGGTTCTATTGTTAAAAGCTTGTTACTTAGAAGACAAAGCGCATTCTTGTTATGCTTAGTTGCAGGTGATAAGAGATGTTCCTTAAAAAAAATAAAAAAATTACTAAATGAAAAAGATGTAAGTATGGCTGATGCAGTTCAAGTAAAAGAAATAACAGGATTTACAATTGGAGGAGTTTCTCCGGTAGGTCATTTAAATAAAATTAATATATTTATTGATCAATCTTTAAAAAGGTTTAAATATGTTTTTGCAGCCGCAGGGCATCCTAATAGTATTTTCAAAATTGACTTTGATAATCTATGTAAAATTACTAAAGGATCTATCAAAGATATATCTGAATGAGAAACCCAAAGCCATTAGATTATTTATTACTAGGAATATTGTCATTGATTTGGGCATCAGCGTTCTTTAATATAAAAATTGCAACATTTTCTTTTGGACCAGTAACAATAGCATTTTTTAGAATTTTTCTTGGAGCTATACCAGTTGTACTTTTATGTTTAGCAAAAAGAATAAAGATTGAGGCATTTTCAAAAGACTGGTTATGGTTTGCATCAATTGGATTCATAAATCTAGTAATACCATTTTTTTTAATCGCTTATGGCGTTCAAAAAGTACAAAGTAATCTTGCTGCAATTCTTATGGCAACCACACCACTAAGCGCAACTATTCTTGCTCATTTTTTTACTGAAAATGAAAAATTTAGTTGGTTTAAGAGTGTCGGAATATTAATTGGATTTTCAGGTATAGTTTTTTTATTTTCAGACAAAGTATTAATTAATACAGAAAATATATTTTATGCTCTTGCAATTTTATTAGGTTCCACATGTTATGTTATTGGAGGGATTTTAACTTTAAAAATAAGTAAAAAGAAAAATGAAAATGTCACAGCTTCAATATTAATTTGGGGATCAATAATTGTATTTCCAATCTCAATGTTCTTTGAGCAACCTTGGAGTCTATCACCAAGTATAGATTCTATGATTGCATTATTATATCTTGGAGTTTTTCCAACTGGTGTTGCTTGGTTATTAAGATTTCATATTTTGAAAAATAATGGTGTAATTTTCCAATCTCAGGTTGCGTTTTTAATCCCAATATTTGGAGTTATTCTTGGATATATATTTTTAAATGAACTTATAACTTCAAAAGTTATTGTTTCATTGCTTCTAGTTATTTTAGGAATTTATTTAGTTAAAACATCAAATAAAATTAAAGTTACTTCAGTTTAGATAATTCTTTAATGTGAGATGAATCTGTTTCACAGCAACCACCTAAAATTGTTGCACCTTTTTTACTGATTTTTTTTGCAAACTCACAAAAAACTTTACCAGTAATTTCCTCTCTTTTTCCTAAAGCAATATTAGGATTTTTTCCTACTTCATTATGTTTAGCTGTATTAAATCTATGTACAGGCAAAGGTTCTTCCACTGCCCATAAATTTGCTTTAAAACCGAATGGTATATCTAAACCATTTAGTTCATCCACAACTTGTTCTATTATTTCTAGTGATACGCATGCAGCAACTACTCCTAACCAGCTGCTATTCTTATATTTTTTTACTACTTCTGTTATTGTTTCACCAGATGGAAGCATACCATTTTTCTTTAAATGTAAACCAACCAGCACAGGTTTATTTAATTTATGAATAACTTTTAATGCTATATCTACTTCTCTTCCACTAGAGAGCACATCTAAATAAAAAAAATCAATATAAGAATTAATAATATTAGCTTGATCAAAAAAATCTTTTTCAATAATTTTTTTATCTCTTTTATCAACCTCATATGTATCATTTTGAGCAGGAAGACTACCTGCAATTAAAATATTTTTTTTTGATAGTTCTTTTGCTTTTATTGCAAGTTCACAAGCTTTTTTGTTCGCAAATTGAAAAAGATCTCCGACTTGATTTTGCTCCATTCTCACCCTTCTGGTAGTAAAAGTATTTGTTAATATTACTTCTGCTCCTGCTTCGATAGCAGATAAATGAGTATCAATTACTAAACTATTAAATTTTTTATCTATTAATGAAGTAGCCGACCAAAGAGTTCCTTTGGTTACAAGCCCTCTTGCAAGTAACTCTTGGCCCATACCAGCATCTAAAACTCTTATTTTTTTAAAGTAATTTAAATCCATATTATAAAAACAATTTAATACCTATCCTAATAGCAACAAATAATACCAGGACAGAAGTTATTAACGCAAGAAGTCTTGTTGGAAATATTTTTAAATTTAAAAAATTTCCAATATGACCGCCAATAATCACAACTAAAAATAAATACCAATAATTTGATATATCACTTAAAACTATATTTTTGGTTAATTGACCAATAACACCCGATATAGAATTAATAAAAATAAACAAAGATGCTGCAGTAACAATATGTTTAGGTTTAGCTGCTTTAATCAAAAAAAGAATAGGACTTAAAAAAATTCCACCTCCAATTCCAACTACTCCAGAAACAAAACCTAATATTCCTCCGATTAAAATTGATAATAAAATTGGAATATCTCTATAGCTCGATTCATTATCATCATATGATTTAAAATTTATTAAAAGTAGTATTCCAGCAATCGCCAAAACTATGAATAAAAAAATTTCAAATAGATTTTTATCTATTTGTAAGGAACCACCAATAAAAGCCAAAGGTATTGATCCTATTAGATATGGTGACAATAATTTTAAATTAAGATTTCCAGCCTTAATATAATTAAAGCTATTTCCCGAAACTACAAATATATTACATATTAAAGCTATTACTGGAAAAATATAATAAGGAATATCCCAAATTAACATTAGCGCCAGGTAAGTTGACCCACCTCCAAAACCAACGCTGGCATACAATATAGCAGTTACAAAAAATAGAATTGATAATATAATCATTTAAAATTTATGATTGTAAATATAGCATTATTAACAGTTACCGATACAAGAACTTTTAAAACTGATAAGTCAGGAAAAATTTTAGTAGACAAAATAAGTAAAGCTAAACATAATTTAGTAGATAGAAAGATTTGCAAAGATAGTAAAAATGCAATTAAAAAAATATTAAAAGACTGGATAAAAAAAAAAAAGATTGATGTAATTATAACGACTGGTGGTACCGGTTTAACTGGTAGGGATATTACTCCCGAAGCATTAAACGAAATAGCTGACAAACATATTCCAGGTTTTGGTGAAATATTCAGAACAATTAGTCTTAAAAGTGTTGGCACATCATCTATTCAGTCTAGGGCTTGTGCCGTTCTAGCTAATGGTAAATATATATTTGCATTACCAGGTTCTTCTGGAGGAGTTACCGATGCATGGGACCAGATTTTAATACATCAACTAGATATTAATCATAAACCTTGTAATTTTGTAGAATTATTCCCAAGACTGAAAGAAAAATAAAATTTTATTTTTTTTCTCTTGTTGCAATATAAACTCCTATAGTTGCAATTAAAAATCCAACTATATCAATCGAATCTAATTTTTCTCCTAAAAAAATAAAAGCCATAATTGCTGAAGTAGGAGGTATTAAAAAAAAAACAGAAACAGTTTTACTTGCGGAGTTATTTTTTATTAAAAACATAAGAATGGTAAAAGCTCCAAACGAAACCAAAAATATTTGATGGCTTATAGCAACTATAAAAGTCTTTGAAAAAATTATAAATGGTTTTTGAATTAAAAAAGAAATAATAAATAAATGGAATAAAAATCCTCCAATTGCTTGATAAAAATTGCTTACTGATAATGGTAAATTATTACTTATTTTTTTTTGCCACAACGTAGCAGCTGTAACTGCAATTAAAGAAATAATTACTGCAAGCACACCTAATGATGGCAAAGATTTTCCAACATCAAAACCTATAACTAATACCGCACCAGCAAATCCTAATATGACTCCTAACCATTTTTTTAATGTTATTTTTTCATTTAAAACTGGACCAGCTAAAGCATTTGTTAACACAGGCTGAAGTGTAACAATCAAAGCCGCAATCCCAGTTGGAAGACCAATAGAAATTGAATAAAAAACACCACCGAGATAAAATCCATGAAAAAGTATTCCTGTAGAAATTGATGGTAAAATATTTTTTGAACTAACTAAAACTTTATGCTTTGAAAATAAGGAATAAAAATAAAATCCTATTGCAACTATTAAAAATCTAAAACTTAAAGCTGCAAATGGATCGCTGTAATCAATTATAGGTTTTGTTGTTATAAACGCCGAGGACCAAAGTAAAATAAATATTAAAGTAAGAAATTTTATCACTAATTAAAAATTACTTTTGGTATTTTTTTTTCCACTCAGAATAAGGCATTCCATATACATGTTCTCTTGCATCGGGATCTGATATTGAAATACCTTTTTTTTCTGCTTCTTCCCTGTACCATTTTGATAAGCAATTTCTGCAAAATCCAGCTAAATTCATTAAATCCAAATTTTGTACATCTTTTCTTTCTCTAAGGTGTTCAATTAATCTTTCGAATGCAGCTGATTGTAATTCCTTTTTTGTATTATCATCCATAATTATTTGTGTTAAAGTTTTGTTGTTTAATGAAACTTTCTGGATCATATCAAATAAACTTAGAAAAACAAAAAGTTTGGGAGGCATTAAACGATCCTAAAATTTTGCAAAAAACAATACCAGGCTGTGAAGAATTTATAAAAAAATCCGAAACAGAATTTACTGCTACCGCAACTAACAAAATCGGGCCATTTAATGCCAGTTTTACAGGAGATATTGTGCTTAAAGATTTAAATCCACCTCATAGTTATAAAATCACTGGCTCTGGAAACTCTCCTGTAGGTTTTGCAAATGGAGAAGCTACAGTTAATTTAGAGGATAAAGACAATGGTACCAAACTTACTTATACAGTTGAAGCAAACGTTGGAGGAAAAATTGCCCAGGTTGGTTCACGTTTAATTGATATGACTGCAAAAAAAATGGCTGATATATTTTTTGGAAAATTTTCTGAATTAGTTTCAAATGAACAGGATGATAAAAAAAATATAGAGCAAAATATTACGAAAAATGAAATTCCACGTGAAAAAAAATCACAAGTCAAAACATTAATTTATATATCTATTGTAATATTTGCAGCTATTGCAGCTTATTTGATAATTTGAATCGCGTAATACTAGAAACTTTATTTTTTTTAAAGTTGAGTGTGACATTATTGTATGTTTAACTAGAACTTTATTAAGGAGCGGAACCTTATGAAGAATATTGCTTTAGAAGTTAATGGCAAAAAAGTTACGAAGGAAATTTCAGATCATACGACTTTATCAGGATTACTAAGAGATATATTAAATTTAACAGGAACACACATAGGATGTGATACTAGCCAATGTGGAGCATGTGTAGTTCATGTAGACGGAAAATCTATTAAAAGCTGCACAGCATTAGCAGCTGACCTTGACGGCTCAAAAGTTACGACAATCGAAGGTCTTGCATCGAATGGAAAATTACATCCAATGCAAGAAGCATTTAAAAAGATGCATGGGTTGCAATGTGGATTTTGTACACCAGGCATGGTCATGAGTGCAGTTGATCTTTTAAAAAATAAAAAAAACCCAAGCGATCAAGAAATAAGAGATTGGTTGGAAGGTAATATCTGTAGATGTACAGGATACCATAATATCGTTGCAGCAGTTAAAGAAGCTGCATCAAAAATGTAGGAGTTTAAATGGCAAGTTTAGTTGGATCTAGAGTTGAAAGAAAAGAAGACAAAAGATTTTTGACAGGTAAGGGCAGATATACTTCAGATATAAATATTGCTAACCAGACATATGCTATATTTATTAGATCTCCACACGCAAGAGCAAAAATTAAAAAAGTTGATACATCTAAAGCTCTTAAATCATCTGGAGTGGTAGATATTTTAACAGGAGAACATATTGCACAAGACAAAATAGGAGGATTGATAGCTGGATGGGCCATTAGAAGTGAAGATGGTTCAGAAATGAAATGTCCTGCAAACCCACCATTAGCAAAAGATAGTGTAAATTTTGTTGGAGATCCCGTAGCTGTAGTTTTTGCTGAAACTTTAGATGAAGCTAAAGCAGCAGCTGAATTAGTAAAAGTTGACTACAAAGTTTTAAAAGCAGTTTCTAATTTAGTTGAAGCAATGGACAGTGAAGCCATACATGATGGTATAGATAAAAATCTTTGTTATGACTGGTTACTTGGTGACAGACAAAAAGTTAAAGAGGCATTTGAAAAAGCAGATAGAATTATAAAACTAGACATTACTAATAACAGACTTATTCCTAATGCCATGGAACCAAGAGCTTGTGTAATAGATTACAACACAGCTTCAGAAGAGATAACTTGTTATACTACAAGTCAAAATCCACATTTATCAAGATTAATTATGTCAGCTTTCGGAGGTGTTGCTCCTGAAAATAAATTAAGAGTTGTTGCACCAGATGTGGGTGGAGGATTTGGATCAAAAATTAACCTTTATAACGAAGAAATAGTTTGTAGTTGGGCTTCAAAAAAAATAGAGAGACCAATTAAATGGGTAGCTGAAAGAACAGAATCATTTTTAACAGATACTCATGGAAGAGACCATATCACTCATGCAGAATTAGCAGTTACTAATGATGGTAAGTTTTTAGGATTTAAAAATGAAACAATTGCAAATCTTGGAGCATATGCAAGAGTATTTGGAACTGTAACCCCAACATATTTATTTGGACCATGTGCAACAGGTGTTTATATAATGCCAGCTGCATATTCTAATGTTAAGGCAGTTTATACAAATACTGCACCGGTTGATGCTTATAGAGGAGCTGGAAGACCAGAAGCTACTTATACTATTGAAAGAATTGTAGATAAGGCTGCAATGGAATTAGGTATGGATCCAATTGAAATAAGAATGAAAAATTTTCCAACAGAGTTTCCATTTAAACAAACTTTAGTTCACCAAATAGATTCAGGAGATTATGTTGCAGGATTAAATAAAGCAAAAGAAATGGCAGATTATGATGGTTTTGCTGCTAGAAAAAAAGAGTCTGAGTCAAAAGGCAAACTTAGAGGTATAGGTGTTACTTCTTATTTTGAAGCATGTGGTATTGCACCATCACCTGTAGTGATGATGTTAGGTTGTGGAGTAGGTTTATGGGAGTCTGCCGAAGTAAGATTTAATCCAACAGGACAAGTTACTGTTTATACTGGTTCTCATAGTCATGGACAAAGTCACCAAACTACATTTGCACAAATTGCTGCCGATGAATTAGGTGTTCCAATTGAAAATATTGATGTTGTTCATGGTGATACTGACAAAGGTACATTTGGTATGGGAACATATGGTTCAAGATCTTTAACTGTTGGAGGAATAGCAATAGTTAACGCGTGCAAAAAAATAGTTAATAAAGGTAAAAGAATTGCAGCCAAAATGCTTGAAGCAAGCCCTGATGAAGTTGATTTTAAAAATGGAGAATTTGTTGTAGCAAAATCAAATAAAAAGAAAACAATAGGGGAAGTTGCATTTGCAAGTTATCTACCTGGTGTAAGAGACGAAGTTAAATCTCCTTTACCAGAAGGAGACGAACCAGGATTGATAGAATCTTCTTTTTTTGATCCAGCTAATTTTTCTTTCCCAGCAGGTTCACATATTTGCGAAGTTGAAATTGATCCTGAAACAGGACATGTAAAACTTGATAAATATACAGCAGTTGATGATTTTGGAACTATAGTGAATCCTCTAATCGTTGAAGGACAAGTTCATGGAGGATTGGCACAAGGAATTGGACAAGCTTTATATGAAAATGCCCAATATGATGATTCTGGTCAATTAATTACAGCTTCTTATATGGATTATACAATGCCAAGAGCTGATGATCTTCCAGACTTTAATTTAGGATTTACTTGCACAAAGGCCACTACCAATCCATTAGGAGTTAAAGGATGTGGAGAAGCAGGAACTATAGCTGCAACACCAACAGTAATGAACGCAGTTATTAATGCTTTGGATGGTAAAGAAATTTCTTTACCTGCAACAGCGGAAAAAGTTTGGAAAGCATGCAAAGAAATGAAAAAATCTAATGCTAAGGCGGCTTAAAGGAAATTATGAAAACATTTAATTATCATTCTGCAAAAGACGTTAAAGAAGCATCAAAGTTAGCATCTTCTAATTCAGCTTTTTTAGCTGGAGGAATGACAACTATACCTTCAATGAAACTAGGTTTAGCTTCTTATAAAGATATTATAGATATTAAAAGAATAAAAAAACTATCAGGAATTAAGGTATCTGGAAAAACAGTTACAATAGGAGCAACAACAAAGCATTCTGAAGTAGCAAGTTCAAAAGATATTAAAAAAGCAATTCCATCATTAACAGCTCTTGCAGAAGGTATTGGTGATCCACAAGTGAGAAATAGAGGTACGATAGGTGGTTCAATAGCAAATAATGATCCTGCTGCAGATTATCCAGCAGCATGTATTGCTTTAGATGCAACTATACATACTAATAACCGTTCAATTGATGCAGAAAAGTTTTTTAGAGGAATGTTTGAAACTTGTCTTAAGAGTACCGAAATTATAGAGTCAATTGAATTTTCAATACCTCAAAAATCAAGTTATCAAAAATTACCAAATCCAGCTTCACGATATGCTATAGTAGGTGTTTATGTTGCTCAACATAAAACAGGAATAAATGTTGGAGTAACCGGAGCTAAGTCATCTGTATATAATGAAAAAGATCTAGTAGCAGCTTTAACTAAGAATTTTTCTTCATCAGCCATAGATAATGTTAAAATATCTTCATCAGGAATGAACTCAGATATTCATGCATCTGCAGAATATAGAGCAAATATGGTCAAAGCTTTTGCTAAAAAAGCTGTTGATGCTTGCTAAATATTTCTTTCAGTAATACCTTTACACTTAATGAAAAATTCGTTTGATGAGAAAATTTTAGAAGAAGCAAACGATTGGTTAAATGCTAATCAAAAAGTTGTTCTCGCTACAGTAATTCAAACTTGGGGTTCATCACCAAGACAAGTTGGAAGTCGAATGATTGTTAATGAAAAAGGAGATTTTTCAGGTTCTGTTTCTGGTGGATGTGTAGAATCTGCAGTAGTAAGAGAATGTATTGGTTTAATTAAAGATAATAAACTATGTAAAAAAATTGAATTTAAAGTTTCTAATGAAAGCGCTTGGGAAGTTGGACTTGCATGTGGTGGCGAAATAGCAGTTTATTTGGAGCAGATAAATTAAATTTATGATTGAGATACATAAAAAATATATAGATTGGTGGAAAAAAAAACTCAATCTTTCCAATTATGCAGTGCTTTGGATAACGTTTATTAAAGGCTTAATCATTGGGCTTTTAATCTACTATTTTATAATTGTTTAAATGAAATATTCTCAACTTAAGGAAATAATCAGAAAAAAAGACTCAAAGATAGAATTTGCAGTTGTAACCAATCTTGAAAATGGTTTAAGCGAAATATATGAACCTGGAAAACCATTAAGTAAAGAATTTGAAATTCATAAAAAGCAAATTGAAAGATTTTTTAATTTAAAAAAAAATGGAGTAATAGAAAATACTGAAATTTTTGTTGAAACATATATTAAACCTATAAAAGTTATTATTGTAGGCGCAGTTCATATAGCTCAATATCTAGTTGATTTTGCAAAAAGTTTGAATTTTGAAATTTATATTATAGATCCACGAGGTTATTTTGCATCGGAACAAAGATTTCCTGATATGAAAATTATAAATAAATGGCCAAATGAAGCTTTTAAAGAAATAGAAACAAATGAAAATTCTGCACTAATTGCATTAACTCACGATCCCAAAATAGATGATCCAGCATTGCAACATGCCCTCAATAAAAAATTTTATTATATAGGTGCGCTAGGTAGTAAGAAAACTCATGAAAATAGATGTCAAAGATTAAAAGAAGTAGGGTTTAATGATGAACAAATAAATTCAATACATGGTCCAATTGGTATTAAATTAGGAGGAAAATCAGCTCCAGAGATAGCCTTATCAATTATTTCCCAGTTGGTATCAGAAACTTATAAAAAATAAATGAAACAAGTATTTGAAGAAATAAAAATTAATACTAAAGGACAGGGTTTTTATAATTTTACTGAGAACACATTTGATTGGATCAAAAAACAAAAAATTGAAAACGGTATTTTAAATATCAATATATTGCATACTAGCGCATCATTAATTATCCAAGAAAATGCTGATCCAGATGTTTTATATGATCTTAAAAATTTTTTTCATAAATTAGTTCCAATGGATCAAAAATTATACAAACATACCACAGAAGGAAAAGATGATATGCCGGCCCATATAAAATCTGTACTTACCAATAATCAATTAACTTTAAGTTTAAAAAATAAAAAATTAATCCTTGGAACTTGGCAAGGTCTTTATTTATTTGAGCATAGAATTGAAAACCAATTAAGAATTTTATCTCATCATTTAATTGGAGACTAAAAAATGATTAAAGCTATTCTATTAGCCGCAGGGAAATCTAAAAGGCTTAGAAGTGAAAATAAATTAATTAAAAAGTTTAAAAAAAAAGCTTTAATTAATCATTCACTGCTAGCATTACTTAAGAGTAAAGTAGATAAAATTATCATTGTACTCGGCTATCAGAATAAAGAAGTAAGAAAAGTGATTAAGAAAAATAAAAAAAATATTTTTACATTAAACAAAAATTTTAAATTAGGAATGTCATCTTCAATTAATACTGGGTTAAAAAAAATTTCAGAAAAGGATAAAGGGTTTATAATTGTACAATCTGATATGCCATTTATAAAGACTTCTGATATTAATAAAATCTATAACTCAATATCTAAAAAAAGATATTTAGTTCACGCGTTAAAATTTAAAAATAAAATTGGTAATCCAATTGGTTTTGATAGCTCAGTTTTAACTAAATTTAAAAAAATGAAAGGTGATGTTGGTGCCAAGTTTATGGTCAAAAGATTAAAAAGAAATACTAATTTTATAAAAGTTTTAAATAAAAGAGTTTTTAAAGATTTAGATTTAAGAAAAGATTTTAATTAGCTTGTATAGGATTTCCTTTTAACCATTCACTTTCCTCATTTTCATAATGTTCTTTTTTCCAAATTGGAGATCTTTTTTTAATTTCTTCGATTATATATCTAGAAAGAATATATGTCTCTGCTCTATGAGGACAAGCAACTGCAATTATAATACTTATTTCTCCCAATCCCAAATATCCCTTTACATGTTCTATATAAACTGCTTTTTTCTTAATTTTTAATTTTTGGTCAACCTCATTATAAATTTCCTCAAAACTTTTAATAACCATCGCATCGTGACTATCATATGTAATTCCTATTACTTTTTTATTTTCATTAGTTTCTCTAACAGTTCCTCTAAAAATTAAAGAAGCGCCAAATTTAGATGAGGATATAAATTTTTCAGCTTTATCAACTTCTATTTTTTCTTTTTTAATATCTATTATTTTTGCATGAAACATTAACCACCTCCAATAGGGGGAATAATTCCAATTTTTTGATCTTTCGTAATTTTGTAATTTTCGGAAATAATATTATTATCTTCTGAACAGAAAGCTGAAGTTTCAATTATTTTTTTAAAATTTTCATTTCCTTTAAATTTTTCATCTACATAATTAATTATTTTTTTCTTTAAATCTTTAATTGAAATCTTTTTTTCGATATTAAATTCTAAAAAATCTTTATCACTCAAATCTCTACTTGCGCCAAAAAGCTCGAGTTTAACTTTCATGTTAAAAGATATTTTCTAAAAATTTAGGAAGTCCATCTGGATTTTTCCATAATCCACTCTTGCCACCTTCTTTAATTAATAATTTAACATTATCAATTTTTAAATGTGGATTTACAATTTTACTCAAGTCATAAATAGTAATTAGTGCAGCATTTACTCCCATAATTGCTTCCATCTCTACACCTGTTTTTGCAACTGCTGAAACAACGCAAAATACTTCTAAAGAAGAGTCTTCTTCATTCATGATAATTTTTGTTGCAGTATGATCTATTGGCAAAGGATGACACAAAGGAATTAATTCACTTGTTTTTTTTACACCTAACAAAGCCGAAACTTCTGCTAAAGTTATAGGATCTCCTTTAGGCATTTCTTTATTTTTAATCATATTAAAAACTTCATTACCAACATAAATTTTTCCAGATGCAAGAGCTCTTCTAAATGTTTTCTTTTTTGAAGAAACATCAACCATATTAAATGAATTTTTTTTAAAAATTTCTTTTGCCCAATCTTTCAATTCATCTTGATTTACTATTTTTAATTTTGTCAATTATCCTCCTGTTTTAGATAAATTCTTAGTTGAGCCTGTATCTCCAAGTTCTAAATAATGAGATTCTTTTTTAAACTGCATTTGTTTTAGTATAAGATCTTTTAACTCGTTAAGTTGATCGTCTTTTTGTAATAAATGTCTTACACTTATTCCAGTATTTCCAAATAAACAAAGTCTCAAATCTCCTCTAGAAGTAATCCTTAAACGATTACAAGTTTTACAAAAGTCTTTTGAATAAGGAGCAATTATTCCAAATTTACCTTTGTATTCAGGGTTTATATAATTAAGAGAAGGACCAGCGTCTTTTCCTAAAGTTTGATAAATCCAATTATTTTCATTTAAATAATTCTTAAAAATTTTAGATGAAGCATGATATTTTTTAAAATATTCTAAATTATCACCAGTTTGCATTAGTTCTATATATCTAAAATCTACTTTATTATTTTGAATAAACTTTGACCATGTATCAAAATCTTTTTTTGATGAATTAATTCCTTTTAGTAGAACAGCATTAATTTTAATATTTTCAAATCCTAAATCTTGTAAATTTTTAATTCCTTCTAAAATTTCTGGTAATCTATCATGTCCAGTAACATTTTTAAAAGTTTCACGATCAAGACTATCTATACTTATGTTTATTCCATTTAAACCACTATCAACTAATAGTTTTGCTTTTTTATCTAAATGATAGCCATTTGTTGTAATTACAACTTTATTTATTCCTGCATCGTTTTTTAAAACTTTTATTATTTCAAAAAAATCTTTCCTTACAGTTGGCTCTCCACCTGTAATTCTAATTTTATTAACTCCAAATTCAGAGAAGCATTTTGCAAGACGTTTTATTTCATCAAGATGAAGAAATTTTCTATTATCACTTTTATCGACCTGGTAGCCATTTGGTAAACAATAACCACATTTAAAATTACAAATATCTGTAATTGACATTCTAATATATGGAAATGTTCTACCAAAACTATCTTTAAGCATTTTTATTTATTTTTTTTTAATTTAAGTTATCATAATTATTAAATTATATCATGACCAAAATTCTTACCAATGAGGAGATAAATCAGTTCAAAAAAGATGGAGCAGTATTTTTAAAAGGAAAATTTGATATTAGTTGGATAAAAAAACTTCAGATAGGAATAGAAAAAGATATAAAAAATCCTAGTCCAAGATTTAAATCTCATACTTTAGAAAAAGGTGTTCCTGCTTATTTAGAAGATTATTGGACTTGGCATTTAGTGGCTGAATTTAAAGATTTTGTGTTCAATTCACCTTATGCAAAAATAGCATCAGAGCTGATGTCGGCAAAAAAAATAAATCTTGTTATGGATAATTGGTTTTTAAGAGAAGGTGGATCAAAATCAAAAACTCCTTTTCATCATGATGTTAGCTATTTTGATATGGAAGGTACAATGTGTGTACTTTGGTTACCACTTCAACCAAGCAAAAAAGAAGAAGGAGTTGCTTGGGTAAAAGGATCACATTTATGGAATAAACTTTTTTTAAGGGTTCTTTTTAAAGATGGTCACAAAATAGAAGGTAATGAATGTGTCATTAATGGAAAAAAATATGAAACACCTCCTGATATTTTAGGAAATAAAAATAAATACGAATTTTTAAATTGGGACTGTGATTTGGGAGATTGTGTAATTTTTGACATGAGGACACTTCATGGTACTCTTAGTCCATCCATTCCTGAAAAAACATTGAGCCGTTATACTTTACGAGTCGCAAAAGAAGACGTAAAGATAAGCTATATTGGAGACTGGACTAGCTATAACTATAGAAAATCTATGCAAGATGCAGGATACAAAAATGGTGATCCCCTAGGCGGGAAAATGTTTCCAACCTTATATGAAAATAAATAACTTTTAGCTCTTAATTTTAAGTTAAATTATTTATTTACCTGGACCCTTATAAGCTCCAGCTATTTTTGCTGCGTTTTCTGCAACTTCATTAATATTAATTGCTTCACAAACTGTAATATCACAAAGTGCTCCACTTGCTTCTGTTGCCATTTTAACACCAGCGCCTTGAGCAAAGGTTCCCTCAAATACTGCTAAGAAATCATAAGAACCTCTTAGGCCAGTATATGAAACTAATTTAGCTCCAACAGCTTCAGCCGCAACTCGAGCAGCTTGTGATCTATCAGATTTTGGATCTTTGCAAAAACCTTGAAATCCCTGAGCAGTATATCTGCCCAAAGCATAAAATGTTGCCATATTTACTCCTTTCTTAAAAAAGATTATAACACTTAAGTTTTAAAAATTATTAAATTAAAAATTAAATACACAACTTAAAAGAGAACAGATTTATGTACGAAAAATTTGGTCAATTTATTGATGGCAAGTGGCAACAATCATCTGACAACTCAACTTATGAAGTTATTAATCCAGCTAATGAAGAAATTATAGGTCATGCATCAAAAGCAACACCAGTTGATGTTGATAAAGCATTAAAATCTGCCGCGAAAGGTTTGGAAGTTTGGAAACAAACTCCACCATGGCAGAGATCATACATCATAAGAAAAATAGCAGATAAGATGAGAGAAAAACAAGATGTCTTAGCTAAATGGATGACACTCGAAGTAGGAAAACCGTTTGCGGAAGCTAAAGGTGAGGTTGGTGGAGCGGCAGATATTTTTGAATGGAATGCTGAAGAAACAAAAAGAATCTACGGACAAACTGTTGAAAGTAGATTTGTAGATACAAGAGTGCATGTTTATTATCAGCCAATAGGAGTTGTTGCAGCCCTAACACCTTGGAATTTTCCACTAGTTTTATCTTCAAGAAAAATTTCAACAGCTTTAGCAGCAGGATGCTCGGTAATAGTTAAGCCTGATGTTATAACTCCAGGTACAGTGATGGAGCTTATTGATATATGTAGAGAATGTGGAGTTCCCACAGGAGTAGTAAATTTATTATCAGGAGATCCCCCAAGCATTGCACAGCAGTTAATTTCATCAGATATAATTAAAAAAATTTCAGTAACTGGCTCAACAAGAGTTGGAAAATTAATTCTCAAACAGGCTGCTGACAAAGTTCAAAGAGTCACTATGGAATTAAGTGGTCACTCTCCATTCATAGTTTTTGATGATGCAAACATAGAAAAGGCTACAGACATGGCAATTTCTGCAAAGTATAGAAACAACGGACAGGTTTGTATTTCGCCAAATAGATTTTATATCCAAGAAAGTAAAAAAGATGAATTTATAAATTTATTTGTTAAAAAAACAAAAAAATTAAAAATAGGTGATGGGATGGATCCAAGTGTTCAACTTGGTCCTTTAACAACAAAAAAAAGATTAAATGAAGTAGAAGAATTAGTTGAAACAACAAAAAAAGAAGGTGCAAAAGTATTATTAGGTGGAAAAAGACCTTCTGGATTTAACAAAGGTTTTTATTATGAACCAACAATTTTTGATAATGTGAAAGATAATTTTACAATTATGAAAGTTGAGCCATTCGGTCCACTGGTACCAATTTTATCTTTTAAATCATTTGATGAGGTAATTGAAAGAGCAAACAATAATGATTTAGGCCTTAGTAGTTACATATGTACAAATTCAATGGAACAAGCTCATAGAGCATCAGAACTAATGGAAACAGGTACCGTGGCAGTTAATACTCCTCTAGTAGCTATAGCAGAAGCACCATTTGGAGGAATAAAACAAACCGGATATGGAAGAGAAGGTGGTTCTATGGCAATCAAAGATTATTTAAATGTTAAATATACTCATCTAGGAATTAAAGGTTAGATGAAATTATTAAGAGTTGGTGAAAAAGGAAAAGAAAAACCAGCTATATTAGATAGTAATAATTTAATAAGAGATTTAAGTTCGATTATAAAAGATTTTGATTCAGATAATTTAAAAATAGAAATATTTTCAAAAATAAAAAATACAAATTTAGAAACATTGCCCGAAATAAAAAACAGTGGAAGAATTGGATCTTGTATAAATAAACCAGGAAAGTTCGTTGCAATAGGATTAAATTATTCTGATCATGCAAAAGAAACAGGTTTAAAAACTCCGACAGAACCAATAGTTTTTATGAAAGCATCAAGCAGTATTTCTGGACCAAATGATGATATAGAAATGCCAAAAGATTCTACTAAATTAGATTGGGAAGTAGAGTTAGCAATAGTTATTGGAAAAGAAGCAAAAAATATTTCTGAAGAAGAGGCATCAAATCATATATTTGGTTACTGCATTGTTAATGATGTAAGTGAAAGAGAGTGGCAAATTGAAAAATTAGGTCAATGGGTCAAAGGTAAGTCAGGAGATACTTTTGGTCCTACAGGACCATATTTGGTAACACAAGATGAAATTCCAGATATAAATAATTTAAATTTAGTTTTAGAGGTTAACGGAAAAAAAATGCAATCGGGTAATACAAAAAATATGATTTTTAAAACAAATTTTATTGTTTCATATTTAAGTAAGTTTATGTCTTTACAACCAGGAGATTTGATTACAACTGGAACACCTGCAGGAGTAGGAATGGGAATGAAACCACAAGTGTTTTTAAAATCAGGAGACAATATAAAGTTGGCCATAGATCTATTAGGTGAACAAAATTCTAAAGTTGTAATTATATAAAATAAATTATGTTTGAATTATTTATTGCTTTTAGCGCAGGACTTATTAGTTTTTTGTCACCATGTGTATTGCCATTAATACCAGGGTATATTTCATATGTTTCAGGTAGTTCACTTAATGAACTAATTGAGAAAAAAAATATAAACTTAATACCAGTTATTTTATTTACTGTTGGGTTTTCCATAGTCTTTATAATTTTTGGAGCTGCATCAACTTTTTTGGGTCAATTATTACTTCAAAATTCTTTTGAATTAAGAATTGTAGCAGGAATTATTATTATTATTTTTTCACTACATATAATTGGAATTATAAATTTAAAGTTTTTAAATTATGAAAAAAGAATTCAAGCGAATACAAATAAAAATATATTTAGCCCTATAGTTATTGGAGCAGCCTTTGGTTTTGGATGGACTCCATGTATTGGTCCAATTTTAGGTTCTATTTTAGCTTTAGCAGCAACAGAAGAGAGTATTAATAAAGGAATATTACTATTATTTTTTTACTCTTTAGGTTTAGCTATTCCATTTGTTTTATCGGGATACTTAATACAGAAGTTTTTGATATTTTCTAAAAACTTTAAAAAGAATATTAATTTAGTTTCAAAAATTGGTGGAATAATTTTACTTATCACAGGTATTTTGATATTAACTAATCAACTACAGGCTTTGGGTTATTATATTTTAAATATCTTTCCATTTTTACAAAACTTTGGATAAAACCTTATTATGAAAATTTATCAAATTGATTGCAGTGCTAGAAAAAAAGGATCTACTTCAAGAGAGTTAGCAAATAAACTTTTAGAAAGAATTAAAAAATCAGAAGATGAAGTAATTTATAGAGATTTAGATGATGAAATGCTTTTTGTAGCTGGTCTTACAGAATCTGGAATGACTATACCTGAAAACGAAAGAACAGATCAACATAAAAAAATGTTTGAACTATCTGACAAATTAGTAAAAGAGTTAAAAGAAAGTGACATCTTAATAATTTCAACACCAATATATAATTTTGGTCCACCAGCAACTCTTAAAGCTTGGTCTGATCTTGCAGCTAGAGTAAAATCAACTTTTAAATATTCTGAAGATGGAAAACAAATAGGACTTTTAGAGAATAAAAAAGTATATTTAGTAATTACATCGGGAGGCACAAAAGTAGGAAGTAAAGAGGATTTTTTAACTCCTTGGTTATTACATGTATTAAATTTTTTTGGAATAAAAAATATAGAAATTATTTCAGCAGATCAAATGTCAATTGACTATGAAGGATCGATAAAAAAAGCTGAAGATGAAATAAACAAAATAACTTAAAAACTATCTTTTTTAGGTTTTGTAAATACTATCAATATTACACCAATAATAATTATAGCCCCACCGACAAACAATTCTTTGGTAGGTTCTTCTCCTAAAAGAAAAATTGCAGCTAATAATCCAGTAGGTGGTATACCCATAGTGACTATAGGCAGAACTTTATATAACGGATTTCTTTTTAAAACATAATAGAAACAACCATAAGTTATCGGCTGCATAATAAATCCAAGGTAAATTGCTATAATCCAACTTTCAAAACTTGCATTTTTAAAGTAGTTGATTGTATTTCCATCAAATATTGCTGAAAGTCCTATTAATATTGGCCCAGAAAATAAACCTAACCAAGCAACAAGTGCTAGTGGATTTATCTCTTTACTTAATGGTTTAACTAAAACTTGCCCTAAAGCCCAAACAGCAGATCCAATAATAGTAAGTGATACACCAAGAATTTTACCATCTAAATTAGGAGATCCAGTTAAAATGTATACTCCGATAAAAGCAATAGCTATTCCTATTAAAGCCCTCACTGTTGGTTTTTCTTTAAGCATAAAGAAAGCAAACAAAACTCCAAAGGGAACTTCAGTTTGAACAAGTAAAACTGCTGCTGAAGCATCAATTAAATCTAAACCAGTATAAGTAATACTATACTGTATCGTATTTGCTATTAAAGATGCGAAAAAAATTCTTTTAAGGTAACCTTTTGGTATTGGAAACCACCAAACCAAAAGTAGTGCTACAAAGGTAAATCGCAAACCCATCAATAAGAAAGGAGGCAAATACTCCATCGCAGGTTTTGCGATAACAAAACCAAACCCTAAAAAAATTGGAACTAATGCAGCTATTAAAGAATCTTTAAGTGTCAAAGCTTAAATTTTCTTTTTAAATGTCTTAATTTTCCCTCTGTACTGTCAAAATCAATGTAGCAACCTTGCAGAAATCTTTTTCCTTCGTTTGGATCAAACTTAGTTCTTCCGTGTAAAACTCTGTAATTATCCATCATCATAAGATCTTTTTGAGCTAATTTAAATTCTATTCTATTTTTTTCAGAGTTGTATAAATCAGATAATCTTTTTCTAGCTTTATAGTATAAATCTAACTTGCTTTTTTCTAACATCGGAACATAATCAAGTCTTGGACTAAATCTTACTTGCTTAAACTCTTTGTTGTCATCTAAATGAATTAATTCAGACCAATCTTCCAAAATCACACTTTTATCAGTAAATTTAAATCTAACTTTTACTTCAGATAGAATTTTGTAAAATTCTGGATTTTCTTTTTTAAGAATTTCAGTTACTGTATATCCATCTACTAGTGTTGAAAAACCTCCCTTAACTTCATTTTCAATACAATGTAATAGCTGAATGCAAGGTACTGGATTTCTGTATGGATTATCAGTATGTGGACTTAAAGGTAAAGTTGTATAAGCTAAATCATTTGGATTTGATTTAGATTTAACATTGAAATGTTCTCCAAAGTTAGTTCTTCTTACGCTGCCAATTGAATTTGCAAATTTAATAATATAATTATTTTCTGTAGGGACATTTTTTATGACAACAAATCCAAATTCATAAAATGAAACTAATAAATCATACATTTCTTTTGACTCGAAAAAGCCATCTTTATATTCAAAATTTTTTACATTTTTTAAAGTTGAGTCCCATTTTTTTTTGGAAATTGATTTTATTACAGTATCTTTATTTGAAAATTCAGATACGAGTTTACTTATATCAAGCTTAGAGTTTACTCCATCATTAAAATCAACTTCTAGAAAACCGTTTTTTATTTGAACTTTTTTGATAATTACTTCTCCATTCATTGTTGATGGATCAAATAATCTTTGCTGCGTCCCTTTATCTACGAATTCGTCTCCAGCTACTCTTTCTCTCAACCAAAAAGGGTGAATCTCGTGAACCGATTTTCCATTATTAAATAAAACTTTATTTTCATTTAACTCAATTTTCATAAGATTTTTTGAGGATTATTTAAAATTTAACTTTAATCAAGATAAATAAGATAGTATGTGATGATTTATATGGATCAGTTAAGTAAAAAAGAATTCAAATATTATGCTAATTTTTTAGACCGATTAGCAAAAGATATGACAAGATTTTATAATTTAAAGCTAAACAAGCCTTTTAAACCGATGAATAAAAGCAAAGGCAAAGGTTACGATCCAGTTACTAAAGCTGATAAAGCCTTTGAAAAATTTATAAGGTCAAAAATTCAAGAAAAATTTCCTAAACATGAGATTATTGGTGAAGAATTTGGACAAAAAAAAACCAAAAGTGATTTCAAATGGGTAATTGATCCAATTGATGGAACTAGATCATTTGTAATTGGCAATCCTACTTGGAGTAATTTAATTGGATTAAATTATAAAGGAAATCCAGTAGTTGGTTTAGCAAATTTTCCAAAATTAAAAAAGTACTATTTAAACACATCTAAAGACAAAGCTTATGTTGTTGAGAGTGGAAAAAAAAGAAAACTATCAGTAAATAAAAAAGTTAGTTTTAAAAAAATTAAAGTCGCTGGGGCATTCCATGGATGGTTATCATTAAAAAAACAAAGTAAAATACCTAAAGTTTTAAAACTTATGCAATTCCCATGCTTTGATGCATTAAGTTATGCTCATTTTTGTGAAGGTAAAATTGATATAGTTTTACAATGTCAAAATAAAATATGGGATGTACATGCATTAATTCCAATAATTTCTGCAGCAGGAGGAACAGTAACTAACTGGAAGAACGGTGATGCTAAACATGGAGGTAGTATTTTAGTTTCTGCAAATAAAATTATACATAAAAAAATGTTAAAACTTTTAAAACCAGCACTTTAAAAAATGAAAGTAATTGTTTTACAACATATTAATATAGAAGATCCTGGATACATTAAAGATTTAATGATTAAAGATGGTGTAGAGATAACTACAATCGAATTGGATGAAGGTCAAAAGATTCCTACAGACTTAACAAAGTTTGACGCAATGTTTTGTATGGGTGGTCCAATGGATACTTGGATGGAGAAGGAATATACTTGGCTTATTGATGAAAAAAAAGCCATTAAAGAATTTGTTGTTTCATTAAAAAAACCTTATTTAGGTTTTTGCTTAGGATGTCAGTTATTAGGAGAGGTTACAGGTGGAAAGGTAGTTAAGTCTAAAAATCCAGAAATTGGAATGTTGGATATTGATTTTTCAGAAAATAAAAAAAACGATTTATTATTTTCGAAATTTCCAGAAAAAATTAAATCTCTCCAATGGCACTCTTATGAGGTTCAAGAATTAGAAAAAAATAATGATATAACTTTAATTGCTTCGTCTCCAGAAACAAAATACCAAATCTTCAAATACAAAACTCACGCATACGGGATACAATTTCATATTGAAATTAAAAAAAACACTGTAGCTGAGTGGGGTTGCGTACCAGAATATAAATCAGCTTTAGAAAAACAACTTGGGGAAGGAGCGCTAGATAAGTTTGATAAAGACTCTCAAGTTCATATGACTAGTATGAACGAATATTCTAAAATATTGTACGAAAATTTCAAAAAATTGGTGCAATAATTCTTCTTTAGTTTCCTCTATTATTAAGCTAGATTTTTGAATTAAATAATTAGGAGGGGAAATGAAATCTAAAAATTTGGTTAAAATTTTGATTGCAATTTTTTTTGTTTTTTCAACTACACAATCTTTTGCAAAAACAATTAAATGGTCAATGCAGGGTGATAGTTTAACACTTGATCCTCATGCTCAAAATGAAGGACCGACAACAATGGTATCAAGGCAGATCTATGAAGCTTTAGTTACAAGAGGCTTAGATATGTCTATTGGACCGCAGCTAGCTGAAAGTTGGGAAGCTACAACGCCTAAGACATGGAAATTTAATCTTAGGAAAGATGTAAAGTTTAGTGATGGAACACCTATGACATCTGAAGATGTTGTATTTAGTATCTTAAGAGCTCAACAACGTACATCAGACTTCAAAGAATATATAAGTACAATTACATCTGTAAAAGCCACTGATGATTACACAATTGAAATTCAAACAAGAGAGCCAAACCCAATTCTTTTGAATCAGCTGTCAAATATATTCATTATGTCTAAAAAATGGTGTGAGAAAAATTTTGCAATGGCTCCACAAAATTGGGATGCAGGACAAGAAACTTTTTCTGCAACCAATTCATTGGGAACTGGTCCATTTAAAATTACATTAAGAGAACCTAATACAAAAACTGTTTTTAAAAAGAATACTAAATGGTGGGGTGATGTTGAACATAACTTAACTGAGATACACCTGCTTCCAATTAAAAATGCTGCAACAAGAGTTGCTGCACTATTATCTGGAGAGCTAGATGTAGTTACAGATGCTCCAGTTCAAGACCTAGATCGAATAAGATCTTCTGGTGCTCATAAAGTTCAAAGTACTGCACAGATGCGTACAATCTTTTTAGGAATGGATCAAGCTGCTGATCAACTTAGAACTGGTAATACTGGTGACAACCCATTTAAGAAAAAAGAGGTTAGACAAGCACTTTATCAAGCAATTGATATAGAGGCGATTAAGAAAAAAGTTATGAGAGGTCAAAGTGAGCCTGCAGGAATAATTACATTCCCAGGAGTTACTGGATACACTAAAGAACTTGATGAAAGATTACCTTATGATGTTGATGCTGCAAAACAGTTATTAGCAGACGCAGGTTATCCTGATGGCTTTGAAGTAGAACTTAGATGTCCTAATGACAGGTATGTAAATGATGAAGCAATTTGCACAGCTGTTGTTGGAATGTTGGGAAAAATTGGTGTTAAAGTAAATTTATTTGCTCAAACTAAAAGTAAACACTTTAAGGAACTTAAAGACAACCAAGGAGACTTTTATATGCTAGGTTGGGGTGTTCCTACTTTGGATAGTCACTATGTGTTTCATTACCTATATGAAACCGGCGCAAGCTGGAACAAAGTTAACTTTAGCGATGCTGAAGTTGATGCTGCAATTAGAGTAATGGAAGGTGAAGTTAATCTTGATAAAAGAAATGCTGCGATAGCAAATGCTTGGAAAATTGTAAGAGATAATATTGCTTATCTACCTTTACACCACCAAGTAATTTCTTGGGCATCAAAAAGAAGTGTCGATGTACCTATTAGACCGAATAATGAACCGTTATTCCGTTTTTCTAACGTAAGATAAATTAATTTTTTACAAGCCCTTTTATAAAAAAGGGCTTGTAAGTAAAATTTTCACAAGTTGATTAAATATTTTTTTAAGCGCCTGATACAATCCGCAATGGTGATGCTTGTAGTTGCCTTTGTTTCTTTTTCACTATTTAATTTTGTTGGTGATCCTATCAATAACATGGTCGGAGAAGAAACATCAGATGAAGAAAGGGCAGAGCTTAGAGAAACTTTGGGATTAACAGATCCTATTTATATTCAGTTTTCTAGATTTGTAGTTAATGCTTCAAAAGGCAATTTTGGTATTTCTTATCAATTAAAAAGACCAGTTTCAGAGTTAATTTCTGAAAGACTGCCTGCAACAATTGAGCTTGTTTTGGTTTCGGCTTTAATAGCACTGATTTCTGGAACTTTATTAGGTGTTTATACAGGTATAAATCGAAAAGGTTTTTTTAGCGATATAATATTAGCCATTTCATTATTGGGAGTTTCTCTACCCACATTTGTAATAGGTATATTATTCATTTATCTATTTGCAGTTATTTTAGGAATATTACCTTCATTTGGTAGAGGAGAAGTTGTCAGCCTTGGTTACTGGACTACAGGTTTTTTAACTTTGTCTGGATTAAAAGCTATAATTCTTCCTTCTGTAACTCTCAGCCTTTTTCAAATGACTTATATTATTAGACTTGTAAGAGCTGAAATGATGGAAATATTACAAACCGACTATATTAAATTTGCAAGAGCAAGAGGAATAAGTGAAAGAAGCATTCACTATAAGCATGCATTAAAAAATGGATTAATACCAGTAATTACAATTGCTGGAATAAACATTGGTACTTTAATTGCATTTTCAATAATTACAGAAACCGTTTTTCAATGGCCAGGTATGGGATTTTTATTTATTCAAGCAGTTCAATTCGTAGATATTCCGATTATGTCTGCTTACTTAGTTTTTATAGCTTTTGTTTTTGTAATGATAAATTTCATAGTAGATATTTTGTACTACTTCATTGACCCAAGAATTAGAGTTAAAGCGGAGGCAGTGAGTGGATAACAAAAATTTAACATTATTAAATAGGATTAAAGACAGCGATATTTATTTTAGTTTTATTAAATCTCCTACCGCTATAGTTTCTACTTTAATTTTAATTATAATTTTCTTTTGCTCTTTTTTCGTTGAACTCGTAACACCATATAATCCATTTGATCCATCATCATTGTCTTTAATGGATGCATTTACTCCACCCTCGTGGACAGAAGAAGGTCTTGCTAAATTTATTTTAGGAACTGACGGCCAGGGTAGAGATATGTTAGCGACAATTCTTTATGGATCAAGAATTTCTTTAATTGTAGGTTTTTCTGCAGTTATATTTGCTTTAGTTTTAGGAGTAGGATTAGGTTTAAGTGCTGGTTATTTTGGTGGGAAATATGAAATGATTGTTATGAGATTAACAGATGTACAGCTAACAGTACCTAGTATTTTAATGGCCCTTTTAGTAGATGGAATTGCACGCGGAATAATTTCAAGAGAACTTCATGATGAAATGGCAATTTATGTTTTAATTTTTGCTATTGGAATTTCCGAATGGCCTCAGTTTGCAAGAGTATCAAGAGCTGCAACTTTGGTAGAAAAAAATAAAGATTATGTTTCAGCCTCAACAATTATCGGTGTTTCAAATATTATTATTATGTTTAAACATATTTTACCAAATATAATGAGACCAGTTCTAGTAATTGGAACAATAGGACTTGCGCTAGCAATAATAGCAGAAGCAACTTTAAGTTTTTTAGGAGTAGGAGTTCCTCCTACAACACCTTCATTAGGTACATTAATTAGATTAGGTAATGATTTTTTATTTTCTGGAGAATGGTGGATTACATTTTTTCCGGCAATATTTTTAGTTATATTAGCATTTTCCATTAACCTTTTAGGAGATTGGATGAGAGATACTCTTAATCCAAAACTTAACTAATGACATTTTTAAAAATAAATAATTTAAGTGTTAATTATGAAATGCGAAGAGAAACAGTTTATGCAGCAAAAAAAGTAAATATAAATGTTGAAAAAGGTGAAATACTCGGCCTAGTAGGAGAGTCTGGATCAGGGAAAAGTACGGTTGGTAATGCAATAATTAATCTTATAGATGAGCCTGGCAAAGTATCTGGCGGATCAATAATTTTAGATGGAACTGATATTTATGAAAATCCAGAAAATATTCTTAAATTAAGAGGAAAAAAAATAGGTCTTATTTTCCAAGACCCTCAAACTTCTTTAAATCCTATACTTACAATAGGTGAACAATTAATTGAAACAATTCAAACTCATTTAAAATTAAGTACTGAAGAAGCAAAAAATAAGGCTATTAATTTATTAAAAGAAGTTGGAATAAAAGATGCTGAAACCAGATTTAATAACTATCCACACCAATTTTCAGGAGGGATGAGACAAAGAGTTGTTATTTCATTGGCTCTTTGTTGTGAACCTGAACTTCTTATTGCGGATGAGCCTACAACGGCACTAGATGTTTCAATACAATCTCAAATTTTAGATTTAATTAAAAGATTAACCAAAGAGAGAAATTTAGCAGTCATATTAATCACCCATGATATGGGCGTTATCTCTGAAACAACAAGTAGAGTAGCGGTAATGAAAAATGGAGATCTAGTTGAAATAGGACCTACGAAAGAAATATTAACAAAACCTAAAGAGATTTATACAAAAGCACTTGTAAGCTCAGTTCCTCCTACAAATAAAAAAATAGATAGATTTAAAATTATTGAAAAGGAAAACAAAACTCAAGGTGAAACCAATATTAAAATTTTAAATAGATGGACAAAAAAAGATATTATTGATCAGGACTTAGTTAAGGTTAAAAATTTATGCAAAACATTTGATGATAATTTTTTTACAGAAAGCACTAAAAACTCCGTAATGGCTGTCGATGATGTGACATTTAATATTAAAGAAGGTGAGTCGTTCGGATTAGTTGGTGAAAGTGGAAGTGGTAAATCAACAATAGCCAAAATGATTGTTAATTTATATAGCCCAAGCACTGGAGATATTGATTTTGATAATGTTTGTATAACAAAAATTAAAAGTAATAAAGAAATGATGAAATTTAGAAAACAAATCCAAATGATATTTCAAGACCCTTATTCATCATTAAATGGAAGATTAAAAGTTAAAGATATAGTTTCAGAACCCATAAAACTTCATAACCCTTCAATTAGTTCTGAAGATATAGATAGTTATATATATGATTTATTAGAGTCTGTTGAATTGACTCAACAATCAGCAGAACGTTATCCACATGAATTTTCTGGAGGTCAAAGACAAAGAATTTCAATAGCAAGAGCTCTTGCAACTCAACCAAGACTTCTTGTTTGTGATGAACCAACTTCTGCTTTAGATGTTAGTATTCAAGCACAAATATTAAATTTATTAAAAGATTTACAAGAACAATTAAATTTGACAATATTATTCATTAGTCATGATTTGCCAGTTGTAAGACAAATGTGTGATCGAATAGCAGTATTAAAAAATGGAAAGCTTTGTGAAATTTCTAAAACTGAAGAATTATTTAAAAATCCATCACATGAATACACAAAAGAATTGTTAACTTTAATGCCAAAAATAGAATCAATTTATAACTAATGAAAAAACTTTTAGGGATCGTGGTTTTGGGTTTAATATGATTAGAGAAATTCCAATTATTGACTTTTCAGGTTTAGATACTGATAACAAAAAATTACGTAATTCAGTAGCTAAAAAAGTTCATGAAGCTGCATCAAAAGTTGGTTTTATGTATGTAAAAAATATTAATATTAACGAACAAGTGATAAAAGAAGCTTTTAATTCAAGTGCCAACTTTTTTTCTTTACCTGATAAAAAAAAGAGAGAGATACAATATCTAGAGAAAACAAATCATGGATATCAGTCAATTGGAGGACAACAATTAGACTCAAATATAGCTCCGGATTTAAAGGAAACAATTACAATGAGAAATGTACCAAATAATTTAAACAATAAAGCTTTGTGGCCATCATCTCAATTTGCATCTGATGCTAACAGAATGTTCAAATCTTGTCTTGAAGGAGTTTTTCAAATTATGGAGACTATAGCATTGGCATTGGACGTGCCTGAAGATTTTTTTAAAAAGTGCCATACTGGAGAAAATATGACGCTTAGATACTTACATTATCCAATTATTAAAAAAGATATAAAAGAAGAACAAATGGGAGCAGGAGCACATACGGATTTTGGTACAGTAACTTTGTTATTTCAAGATGATATTGGTGGACTTGAGGTTCAAAGTTCTGATGGTAAATGGATTCCAGCTACTCCTATTCACAATACAATAGTTGTTAACACAGGAGATTTATTATCCAGATGGACAAATAAAATTTATAAATCAACACTTCATCGGGTAAGACCAATGGTAAGTAATAAAGAAAGATATTCCATAGCTTTTTTTGCAGATCCGGATAGTTCGACAAAAGTGAGTGTTTTTCCAAGTTGTTTTAATTCCAAAAACCCTTCAAAGTTTTCTGATATAACTGCAGGAGAACATATAGCTCAAAAAATTGAAGAGAGTAATAATTTAAAGATATGAAAAAACTTTTAGTAAAAAAATAAGGAGGAAAAATGCCAATGTTTAAACCAATCTCAGAAAATGAAGTTTCAGGAAAAGTCAAAGAAGTTTTTGATGAGATAAAAAGTGCAAGAAAAATTACAGAAGTTCCTAATTTTTGGAAATATATTGCAAATAGTCCAGAAACTTTAGAAAGAACTTGGAAATCAACTTCACAAGTTATGAAACCTGGTGCATTAGATGCTGTAACGAAAGAATTAATTTATGTTGCTGTTTCAATGACAAACAGTTGTGAGTATTGTACTAAATCTCATACAGCTGCCGCAAAGAAAAAAGGTGCAACGGATGAGATGATTAAAGAAATGATTGATGTTATGGGTATCGCTAATCAGAATAATAAATTAGTAGAAGCTTATGGTGTTGAAGTTGATGAAATTTACAAGTAACTAATCTATTGGATAGTTCCAAGCATCGCCACCAATAACTTTTGATATTGCTGAGAAATCTTTTGTATCATTTCCTTCTTCACAAAATTTATCATAAATTTCCAAAGCCATTTTTGCAAGTGGAGTAGAAGCATTTACTTGTTTTGCACATTCATTTGCTAATTTTAAATCTTTATTCATCATACCTGCAGAAAATCCTGGTTGATAATTATTATTAGAAGGTGTTCCATCAATTAAACCAGGCAATGGTGGATAAACAGAAATAGGCCAACTATTTCCTGATGCATTTTTCATAATTTCATGAACTTTTTTAATATCTATATTAAGTCTTTTGGCTAACATTAATGACTCTGATGCTGCAATCATTGTAATTCCTAAAGACATGTTGTTACAAATTTTTGCTCCATTACCACTACCAAGATCTCCAGCATGGAATATATTTTTTCCCATTATTTTTAATAAAGGAAGAGCAATATCAAAAGCTTCTTTAGTTCCGCCTACCATAATATTTAAAGTTGCTTTTTCAGCACCCATGACACCACCACTAACGGGAGCATCAATCATTTTAATTCCTTTTTCTTTAGCTTTTTTACCAATTTCAATTGATGTTTGAATATCAATTGTAGAACAATCAATAAGAAGACAATTTTTAGAAACTTTATTAATTATTCCTTTATCTCCCAAATAAACTTCTTTTGAATTTTTGCCTTGAGGAAGCATTGTGATTACTGTTGATAATTCATTGGTAATTAGATTCTCTAAACTATCAACAACATCTAATTTTCTTTCTTTTGCTTTTTCAATCATGTTTTTTGAAACATCAAAAACTTTTACTTTTTTTCCTGCTTTAACTAAATTATTTGCCATTGGATTACCCATATTACCGACTCCAATAAATGCTATTATTTCCGACATATCTTCCTCCGTTTACTTTGTAATTCTGTCTACAAATCTTTTAGCAATAGGTCCTACTATTAAGGATGTGGCTATTGCAATTGGCAAGCCAACTGACCAAGCCTTAAAAAATCTTTTTGGATAATCAATATCCATACCTGTATTTATGAAAGTAATTATTAAAGTCATAAATAAACTCATTCCAAAACCCATTATTAATATATAGATTAAGTTTGAATATTTTTTTTTAAACATATTAATTTACTTTGCCAAGTAAATTAACAATTAATACACCAGCTATAATTAAAATAATTCCAATAAGACCATATGCATTGGGCATTTGATTATATTTTATGATCCCAAAAATTAATATTGATGCAACTGTTACCGCACTATAGGTGGCGTATGCAAAACCCACAGGTATTGCAGACATTCCTTTTGCAAGAGAAAACATAGTTACGCACATTAAAAGTATACAAGCAACAGATGGTGTAAGTTTTGTAAATCCATCAGAAATTTTAGCAAGACTGTTTGCTGTTATTCCACAAGATATTGCAATAAATAAAAAAATATATCCTGTAAGAGGCTTCATACTAATTAGCTTTTCCTAACAAATTAACAATTAAAACTCCAGCAATAATTAAAGCAAGACCAATTAATGTATAAAAATCTGGAATTTGTTTAAATTTATACATGCCCACAATTGTTGTTGCTATAATACATAAACCTGCAAACGAAGCATAAGTTATTCCAACAGGTATCGTCTTCATAACAATTGATAAAGTATACATACATCCTACAATGGTTACCGCTGTAATAATACTTGGCAACAATATTGTGAAACCTTGCGCACCTTTCGCAAAACCGTTTGATGCAGTTCCTAAAACCACTGCAACTAAAAGAATTATATAAGCTGTAATATTACCCATTATTCATTAATAATTTTATTTAGGCATAGGTGTTGCACCAGTTTCTAAAGAAATTACTTTATTATCTTTATATTTATAAACTGCCATAACTGCCTCAATATTTCCATCATCAAAAGTAACGAACGCGTGGTGAATACCAACTTCATTGTTTTCATAAACAATTCTTGTTTTATCTTGTTTAATGTCACCGCTCATTGCCCATTTAATTACATCAGCTTTATTTAAAGTATTACCTGATTTATGCATCGTAAATTTAAAATCATCATGTAAAAGTTCATTCAAAGCTGCTTCATCTTTATTTTTCATCGCTGCACTATATTTTTCTAAGATAGACATTTTTCTCCTTTTTATTTTTTATTTATTAAAGTTTTCCAGATTCTTCACAAATTACAAAAGTGCTATTTTCCTCAGTATTTGACCTTCTGTGATTAACAATTTTTTGATGTTCTTCAGAATTATACCAACCCAAAGCTTTTTCTTTACTAGGAAACTCAATTACTACTGCAAGAGTACCTTTCTCGCCCTCATGAGCTAATACTTCTGGAGTTCTAACTAAAAATTTACCTCCAAAAGGTTCTATTGTAGCATCAACTTTTGATGCATATTCTTTTTTAAAAGTATTCATATCTTTTACTTTTGGATGAGCAATTACATATGCTTTAGTCATTTTTTGTTCCTTTTATTATTATTACGTTTCCAACAGAATTATCTAACCGTATCTGTCTTACTGGTTTATACTCTTCAGAATTATAAAATTCCAAAGCTTTTTCATAAGAGGGAAATTTAACAACTACTGTTCTAGGATACTTCCATTCACCCTCAACGCATTGATAGTCACCTCCTCTTACCAAATATTCTCCTCCATATTTCGCAACTATCCCTGAAGCTTTTGCTACATAGTTTTTATAATCTTCAGGGTTAGTTACTTCGATTTGAAATATTGCGTATCCATTCATTTTTATTAATCCTTATAGATTAACTTTACTCAATTCATACATTTCAACAACTTCGATACATTCATCAAAAATAGGTTTTGCAATTGGGTTATTACCTGAAGCGAACTTCCTCATTTCCTCTTCATTATGAACCGAGACTTTAAACATAACATAACTTTTATCTGGCCCTATTCCTGGAACTGTTTTTTCAACATGAGCAACAGTTTTTCTTACTGCCATTCCCTCATCTGATTGCATAAATCCCATAAATTTTTCAAATTTTCCTTCACCAGATTTAATTCTTGCTATTGCAAGCATTTCCTTTTCCATATTTTCCTCCCTTCTTAAGTTAATTTATAAGTTTTTTTCGATTATTTTTTATACCTTATAATAGAATATTTTTATATCCAACTGGGAAAAGGTAGTCCTTTATCTTTAAGAAATTTTTTATTAAACATCTTAGAGTTGTATTTATCCGATTTGTCACAAAGAATAGTTACAATTGTTTTTCCAGGACCAAGTTCTTTACCTAATCTTATCGCCCCAGCTATATTTACTCCACAACTCGTGCCAAGGCTTAAACCCTCATTTTGAATTAAATCATAAAGAACAGGCAAAGACTCTTGATCACTTATTGAGAAAGCTCCATCTATTTTAGCTTCTGCAAAATTAGCTGTTACTCTACTTGAACCAATACCTTCTGTGATTGATCCACCTTCACTTTTTAACTCTCCATTTTTTATGTAATTATAAAGAGCTGATCCTGTCGGATCGGATAAGTAAATTTTTATATTTTTATTTTTCTCTTTTAAATAAGAACTTACTCCACCAATAGTTCCGCCAGTTCCTGAAGAACAAACAAAACCGTCTACCTTTCCATCTGTTTGTTCCCAAATTTCTGGCCCAGTAGTTTCATAATGACCTTTGGCATTAGCAGTATTATCAAATTGATTAGCCCAAACTACTCCATAGTTATTTGCACTTGTTAGTTCTTCAGCAACTCTTTTTGCAACTTTTACATAGTTACCGACATCTTTATATGGTTTTGGTGGTACAAGTTTTAAATCAGCACCAATATTTTTTAACATATCTTTTTTTTCCTGTGTTTGGTTATCGTTCATAACTATTATAGTTTTATAACCAATTGAATTTCCTATAAGACAAAGACCAATTCCAGTATTACCTGCTGTACCCTCAACAATCGTTCCACCTTTTGAAATTAATTTTTTTTCTTGTGCGTCTTTTATCAATGCTAAGGCTGCTCTATCTTTTACTGATCCTCCAGGGTTTAAATATTCAGCTTTACCATAAATATTACATCCCGTTATTTCAGAGGCAACTTTAAGTTTAATTAATGGTGTATTTCCAATTCCTTCAATGAAACTATTTTGAAAATTTTTCATTTGTTATCCTCATTAGCAATACCATAAGGTTTAAATTCTTCAGTAGCTGTCCCAACATTTTTTGCAGGTATGCCAACCATAACAGCTTTTTCAGGAACATCTTTTGTTACGACTGCATTGGCTCCTATTTTTGCATTTTTACCAACCACAATAGGTCCTAAAACCTGCGCTCCGGATCCGACAACAACATTATCCATTAAAGTTGGATGTCTTTTGGAATCCCTTTGATCATTTGAATTTATACTTGGTGAAATTCCTCCTAAAGTAACCATATGATATATAGTTACATTGTCACCAATTTCAGACGTCTCTCCAATAACAACGCCCATACCATGATCAATAAATAAATTTTTACCTATTTTTGCTTTTGGGTGAATTTCTATTCCAGTTAAAAATCTAGAAAATTGAGAAATTATTCTTGCAATTAAATCAAACTTTGCAACAGAAAAAAAATTAGCTAATCGATGAAAAAAAACTGCTTTTACACCTGGGTAAGTTAAAATTATTCCAAGCTTTGACTTTGCGGCTGGATCCCTATTAATTATAGACTCTAAAAAACTATTCATGATATTTAAATTATTTTGATTATTTAAATGATCAATTAGTTGTTACAACAACAACTACCTGAATCAGGTTTGCATAAGCACTCTTTGTTTCCATCACAAGTGCATTTTTCATTAATACAATTTGTACAAATACATTTTGGGTTATTGCAAGCCATAATACTGATATAATAGTAATCAATTTTTAAAAAACAAGTTCAAATTTGCCGCTTTTTATAATCTATTTAATGTAAGACCTTTAACATTTGCAGGTATAGCTATATCCATCATTTTGGGATTTGCTAAATTTAAATTATTCATAATTTCTACATATTCTTCTTTTGAGTTTACCTGAAGTCGAGGGTTATTATTTTTTTCATTTTCAATTGTAGAAAATTTTATCCCATTATAATCATGAGCCGGATATACTAGTGTTTCTTTTGGTAATTTTAATAATTTATTAAACAAAGAGTCATAAGCATCTTCTGCACTTCCATTTTGAAAATCTGTTCTTCCTGTTCCATTTATTAAAAGTGTATCACCAGTAAAAACTCTATCATTCATTAAATAGCTATATGAACAATCTGTATGCCCTGGAGTATAAATTGCCTTGAGTTCTATTTTTTCAACATTTATCTTTTCGTTATCTTTTATTCTTAAATCAATTACTTCAGACTTAGAATTTTCCCCCATAATTCTAATACAATTAGTTCTCTTATTTAACTCATTTAATCCAGTGATATGATCCGCGTGTATATGTGTGTCAATTACTTTTACTAATTTTAAATCAAGTTTTTTTAATATTTTTATATATTCGTCCGTATACTCAATTACAGGATCTATAATTAAAGCTTCTCTTCCTTTTCCACTTGATATTATGTAAGTATAAGTTGAAGATTTAATATCAAAGAGTTGTTTAAAAATCATAAGCAATATTTGACACTATAAAAAATTGCATAGCAAATCAATCTTGTTTATAATTGTTTAAAAATATTAAAGAGAGGAAAAAATGACATTAAAAATTAATAGTTTAGCTCCAGATTTCACAGCAGAAACTTCTGAAGGAAAATTATCTTTTCATGAGTGGCTAGGAGATAGTTGGGGTGTTTTATTTTCGCATCCAAAAGATTTTACACCAGTTTGTACAACAGAATTGGGTGCATTAGCCAAAATGAAACCTGAGTTTGAAAAAAGAAATGTTAAAGTTATGGGATTAAGTGTCGATCCAGTATCTGATCACGTTAAATGGTTGGATGATATTAAAGACGTATGTGGGTTAAAACCAAATTACCCAATTGTAGCAGATGAAAAGTTAGAAGTTGCAAAACTTTATAATATGCTTGAAGGAGACGCTGGAACTACATCTATGGGACGTACCGCAGTTGATAACGAAACAGTAAGAACTGTCTACGTTATTAGACCAGATAAAAGAATTGGATTATTTTTAACTTATCCAATGACAACTGGACGTAACTTTAATGAAATTTTAAGAACAATAGACTCTATGCAACGGACAGCAAAACATAAAATTGCTACACCAGCTGATTGGGTACCAGGTGACAAGGTAATTATTGTTCCAAAAGTAACTAATGACGAAGCAAAAAAAATATATCCTGATGGTTGGGAAACTATAAAACCTTATTTACGCAAGGTTCCTGACCCAGTTAAATAAACTTGGATCAAAAAAAATTAGACCATCAATTTCAGCATTGGGAAAGCAATTTCTCGAGTAAGCCTGAGATGTTTGGTCTAGATCCAAGCTTATCAGCAAAAAAAGCTTTAGAATTATTTAAAGAAAAAAATATTCATAAAATAGTTGAGATTGGTGCAGGATTAGGAAGAGATACTTTATTCTTTGCAAAAAATTTGATTCATATTACTGCATTAGATTATAGCCCTTCGGGTATTGATGTAATAAATCAAAAAACAAAAAAAAATAATTTATCTAATTATATTTCTAGTAAATTGTTTGATGTAAGACAAAGACTTCCGTTTGAAGATAATTCAATAGAAGCATGCTACTCACATATGCTTTATTGTATGGCTTTAACAACAAGCGATTTAAATAAATTGAATAATGAGATTCTAAGAATTTTAAAGCCAGGTGGAATAAATATATACACTGTACGTCACACAAATGATGGTGATTTTCAAAATGGAATTCATATTGGAGAAGATCTTTATGAAAATGATGGATTTATTGTCCATTATTTTTCTGAAGATAAAGTTAATTCTTTATTAAATGGATTTAAAAATATTTCTCTTGAAAAATTTGAAGAAGGCAATTTCCCACGTAGATTATTTTTTGTTGTGAATGAAAAAAATTAATTTATCTTTTGTATTTTTTCATACAAACTTCAGCCAATAATAAATTTGGGTCAATAAAAAGCTTTGATTCTTTAGCTTTTCTAAAAGATTTATAGGCAAAAATAGCTATTGGTAACTCAGTACATCCTAAAATAATTTTTTTACACTTTTTTTTTATTAGAAATTTTACAGCTGGTCTTAATGCTATTTCAGCTTCTTTTACATTACCCATCTTAACAAATTTAATTGCTTTATTTACAGAATTTTTTTGTAATTTTTTATCTGGACTTATTAATTTAAATTTTTTATCAAAATAACCACCATAAATATTTGTTTCCAACGTTGCCTCTGTACACAAAATACCAATAGTAGAGTTTTTTCTACATGTTTTTTTTGTATCCAAGTAAACTTCTTTTGGCATACTTAATAAAGGTATTCGAATTTTTTTTTGAATATCTCTATGCCAATAATGAGCAGTATTACACGGCATAACAATAAATTTACATTTATTTTTTTGCAACATTTTACAACCATCTACAAGAGCATTTAGAACGTTGTAATATTTTTTTAAATTTTCAGGTCTTTTTGGAGTATTTGATTTATTATAAAGAATAAACATTGGGTATTGTTGATCTAATTTTCCTCGGTTAAGTTTTGCTAATTTGTTACAGAAATCTAGCCCTGCTTGCGTTCCCATTCCTCCTAGTATTCCGATCATAAAGATTATTTATATAAATTCTGATTTATGTTTTAATATTAGTATACAACTATATTTAAATTATAATTATGCAAGATATATATATAGATGATATTGGATCAGGTTTTCCTTTAGTTTTAGTTCATGGATATTTAGGTTCTTCAGAAATGTGGAATTTACAAAAAAAATTTTTATGTAAGTATTTTAGGGTAATTTCTCCAGCTTTACCTGGTTTTGGAGAAAGTTATAAAGTTCAACCATTAAATAGTATTAATGGTATTGCAAAATTAATATTGAAATGTCTCGATAAGAAAAAAATAAATGAATTTCATCTAATGGGACACTCAATGGGAGGTATGATAGTTCAAGAAATAGTAAAAATTTCTAAAAATAGAGTAAAAAAATTAATTTGTTTTGCAACAGGTTCAATTGGAGACATCCCAGGCAGATTTGAACCGATGGACGAGACTAGAAAAAGATTGAAAAAAAATGGGTTAAAAGAAACAATAAACAGAGTTCCTCAAAAATGGTTCGCTGAGGGAAATAAAGCAAAGTATTATTATTTTTGTAAAAATGCTGTAAAAAACATTTCTTTAGAAACTGCCGATAGTGCTCTTATTGCTATGAAAAATTGGAGAGGTTATGAAAATTTAAAAAATATCAAACAAGAAACCTTAATTATTTGGGGTGATAAAGATGTTTCTTATAACTTTGATCAAGTTGAAACATTAAAAAAAAATATACCTAATAGTAAATTAGATATTTTTAAAGGTTGTAGTCATAATATTCATTTAGAGCAGCCTCAAAAATTCAATAAAATAGTAAAAAAATTCTTAGAATAATATTTAGTAGCGTCTTGTCGCATTAATACTAGATAGGGTTGTTCAATAAAAAAAAAAAGTTTAAAAAGATTTATGAAAAAAATTTATATACTTATTTTTTGTATTTTAACATTTAATGCTAACGCATTTGAAAAAAAAACAACTTTTAATAAAGAATTATTTGACCAAGCTCAATCAAGTGGCAAGATTGTAGTAGTGAATTCATGGATTAAATATTGTACATCTTGTGCAAACCAAATGAAAATTTTAAATAAAGCAGAAAATGAATTTGATGATATTGAATTTTTTGCTTTCGACGTAACAAATAAAGAAATTTCAAGTTTACTAAATGTAAAATATCAAACCACTCTTCTAATTTTTAAAAATAATAAAGAAATTTATAGAAGTATTGGAGAAACAAGCAAAGATGCAATTTATAAAGCTATAAAATCTTCAATTTAGACTTTATCAATTAGTTAATATTTTTATATACGTTTGATTCATATTTTAGTTTCCAACTAAAATATGTATAGTACTTGAATGGATTTTAATCATTTTTTAACTAGTTACATGCCTGATTTATCTATTGGATCAAAAACTCATTTTCAAAATATGATCGATCAAGCTATACTAGCAGATAAGCTTGGTTATAAAACTATTTCTATACCAGAACATCATTTAGTAAATCTTTTAATGATGCCCTCACCTTTACAAATGGCAGTTAAAATTGCAACCTTGACAAAAAATATTAATATATCTACGAGTGTTGTTGTTCTTCCTTTGCATGATATGAAAATTTTTGCTGGAGAAGTTGCTACAGCTGATATTTTAACTGACGGTAGACTAATATTAGGAGTAGGTAGAGGAGCTTTTGCTTGGGAAATGGATAGATTGGGAAGCCCAATAGAGAATTCAAAAGAAAAATTTATAGAATCTTTAGATGTACTTCAAAAACTTCTTTCTGAAGAAGAAGTTACATATAAAGGAAAATATTATAAATTTGATCCAATAACTATTATGCCAAGACCCATAAGCAAACCAATACAGATCATGATAGCTGCAATGGACCCAAATAGTATTAAGAACGCTGCATCAAGGGGCTTTCATGTACAATCAACTGTTTTATCTGGTTCGAAAGAATTATTACAACAAAGAGTTAAAGCTTTTAAAGAAGGTAGTTTTAAGCTTGGTGAAAAAGGAAAGTTATTAAAAATCTCTATGCAAAGAATGGCATTTGCCGCAATCAATGAAAAAGATGCTAAAGAAAAAAGTAAAATGGCTTACGAATATTATAAACGTTTTGACAACGTATTTACTGGTCCGGGTAAAGTTAAAAATGGAAAAATTGAAGCCTTACCTAGAAAGCAATCATTAGAGGAATTAAAAGAGAACTTATTAATTTGTCCAACTAACGAAATGGTCGATAAACTAAGTGTTTATGCAGAGGAAGGAGTTGATGAAATTATTCTAAGTGCTGGATTTGGACAAAGTCAAAGTGAGATGATTGAGTCAATGCATCGAATAAGTGAAGAGGTTATACCGTATTTTAAAAAGTTTAATAATCAAGTAGCGTAATTAATGACAATTAAACCTGTTGATTGTCATTATTCTATAAAAGGATCTGGTCCACCTTTATTTTTAATACATGGAATAGGTGCTGCAAAGGATGCTTGGAGGTTTATGCTTCCAAATCTTTCTAAAAAATTCACTGTAATTACATATGATTTACGTGGTCATGGTCAATCACCGGTTACTCATAAAAACTTTACTTTAGAAGAATTAGTTATTGATCTTGAAAATATAAGGGTAAAAACTGGGTTTGATAAAGCATATTTTGCAGGTCATTCATTAGGGGGGATGATTGCTCCATCTTATGCAGTAAAATTTCCCCAACACACTATTGCAGTGGGACTTTTGTCCACAGTTGCAGGAAGGTCATTTGAGGACACAAAAAAAGTATGGAGTGTAATAAATGAAATGGAAAAAAAAGGAGTTGAAAAAACACTTGTAAATCTAACTAATAGATGGTTCACAGATGAATTTATTAAAAATCATCCTGATATAGTAGATCGAAGACTTAAACAAGTGGTTAATACAGACACAGATGTTTTTTTAAATGTTTTTAAAATATATGCAAAAACAGAAATGTTTCCCTGGTTAAAGAAAATATCAAAACCTTGTTTACTCTTAACTGGAGAAAATGACAATGGGTGTAGTCCCAAGCATAATGAAATAATGGCTAAAGAAATTAAAAATTCTAAATTAGTAGTTTTACCGAAATATAAACACTCATTTTTAATCGAAGCACCAAAAGAGGTCTCTTATAATTTAATAAAATTTTTTACTAATGAATAAAAACCTTTCGTTACTCGTATTAAGTCAAGTATTTGCTTTTACAGCAGCCAATGTAACTGTTTTTTTAAGTGGGATTATTGGTTCTCAGTTAACTACTTTGAAGTCTTTATCTACTCTTCCTCCTTCAATTTATGTAATTGGTATAGCTATTTCAACAATCTTTGCAGCAAAAATAATGAGTTTAATTGGTCGAAGACTAGGGTTTGTTCTAGCTTCTGTAGCAAGTTCAATAGCTTCTTTAATTGGAGCTTATTCAATATTAGTAGAAAGTTTTATTTTATTTAGTTTTGCATGTTTTATCTTAGGCACCGGAATGGCTTTTGTTCATCAATATCGTTTTGCTGCAGCAGAAAGTGTAGAAAAAGATAAAGCCCCAAAAGCAATCTCGATTTTATTATTAGCAGGTATAGTTTCAGTTTTTATTGGAATAAGTTTAGCAAATTATACAAAAAATTATGTTAGTGATCATTTGTATGTTGGTTCATATCTGATGCTTGCAGTTCTAACTTTGATGCCAGCATTTTTTCTATTTTTTTTTAATAATAAAAATGAAGTTTCAACTTCCTCAAAAGAAAACATGAAAACCAGAAGCTATTTTGAATTTCTTTCAGAGCCAAAGTTTTTACAAGCAATTACTTCAGCATCATTTGCTTATGTTGTTATGGCTTTTTTAATGACCGCAACTCCAATTAGTATGCACATTATTCACAAATTAAGTTTAGATAAATTAGGGGTAGTTATGCAGTTTCATGTAGTAGCCATGTTCTTACCCTCACTAGTTACTGGTAATTTAATAAAAAAATTTGGTTATAGTAAAATGATGTATGTAGGTGTTTTTTTTTATATTTTTACAATTTTTATGAGTTTTTTTGAACCATCCTATTTTAATTATTTTGCTGGATTAGTTTTTTTAGGAATAGGATGGAATTTTTTATTTGTATCAGGAACTAGTTTATTAGTGACAACTTATAGTCCAGAGGAAAAATTTAAAGCACAAGGATTTAATGATTTGGTTGTTTTTTCTTTAACTGCTATTTCAAGTTTATCAGCAGGAATATTAATTTCAATGACTAGCTGGAAAGCGGTAAATTTATTTTGTATACCTTTTTTGATCTTAATTGTTCTATCAATAATAAATGCAGATCGTAAAACTAGATGAGTTTTTTAATACTTGGTTTCATTACAGGTTTGAGTTTAATTTTTGCAATTGGCGCTCAGAATATTTTTGTAATTGAACAAGGCTTAAAGAAACAATATGTTTTTTTAGTTTGTTTAATTTGTTCAATATCAGACTTAATTTTAATTTTTTTAGGAATATTTTTATTTGAATATTTTAAAATTTACTTCACAAAAAAAGTTGAATTAATTTTTAATATATTACTTTTTATCTTCTTAATTTACTTTGTTTATGACAAAGTAAGGTCTTTATATAAAAGATCAAAAATAAACTTTGAATACAGTATTTTATCCCTTAAAAATATAATATTTAAAACTCTAGGATTTACATATTTAAATCCACATGTTTATTCAGATACAGTATTTTTTTTAGGAAATTTTTCAAAAAATTTTTTAATTTCACATAAATATTTTTTTGGAATAGGTGCTTCTATCGCATCTTTTATATTTTTTTTCTTACTAGGCTATCTAGCTAAATTTTTTTCAAGTTATTTAATTAATTCAAATACTTGGAAAATTATAAATTTTTTTATTATTATATTTATGACTGTTTTATCTAGCTACGTATTTACAGAAATTATTGATTTAATTTAAAATTGATTGGTTTGATAGGGGTAGAAGGAAGGGAGACTTTTAAAACCCCTATCAAATTTTGTTTCTTAGCTTTTTAAAAGATTTAAAGCTTTAATAAGTAATTCTTCAGATTTTGCGTGATCACCTTCCTCGTGAGCTTTTTGTCCAGCATCTCTTAACTCTTGAGCTTTTTGGATTTTTTCATCTATTTTTCCAATAAGCATATTACAAGAACCAGCAAAAGCAGAACTTGAGAAAAGTACTATCATTAAAGTAATTAATAATTTTTTCATTTTTATCCTTTCGAAGAATGTTGAGGTAAATGTTTTAAAAAATATTTTAAGATAATTTTTTGTCACAGTGCATAATTCCTTATTTTGTCTACTATATGGCCAATAACTGAAGGAGAAATATGTCGGGTGAAAAGAAAGAAATTACATTTGAAATTAATACTGATTCAGATGATATGCTTGAAAAGATAGTTGAAGAATACAAATTGCCAGATAAATCAAAGGCAATACGTGTTTTGTTAGATTATGTAGAAGAAAAAGAGTCTGACTGGGATGATATGTTTGCGACCGTGAGGTGTAATAGATGTTAGCCACTTTTTATGTGTCAACTTGATGCAGCATCATACCTTGTAAAATTTATTTAACTTATTAGTTAAACATTATTATTAAAAATCAAAAGATTAGCGGAGATCTTAAGAAAGGATCGTAAGATATGTTAAAAAGAAACTTAATTAAATATACAATTTTAATTTCTTTTCTATTGTTTCCAATCAATTCAATGGCTGCAAATGAAACTATTGAAATGTTAAATAAACAAGGAAATGAGTCTATGGTATTTTCAAAAAAAATTGTAAGAGTTAGCGTTGGTGATACAGTTTTTTGGAAAGCAACAGACTCAGGTCATAACGTTGAATTTATTAAAGGTGGAGTGCCAGAAGGAGTAGGCAAGTTTAAAACTAAATTCAATAAAGATGCCGAGTACACTTTTGAAATACCAGGTATCTATGCATATTGGTGTACACCTCACAAAAGTATGGGTATGATTGGATTTGTAGTTGTTGGAGATGATAAGTCTAATTTGGATGCTATAAAAAAAATTAAATTTTACTCAAAATCAAAAAAATTAGCTCCAGAGCTAATTAACTCTCTATAATTTAATTTAAACAATTAACTAAGGTTAACTAGAATTAGCCTTAGTTAATTTTTAATTTTACTAAGGACTGTTTTAGAATGAGCGCTAATTGATCTGTAATCAGAACCAACAGATACATAATTAAAACCAAGCTCTAACATTTCTAAGGCATATTCAGCAGAACCAGTATGAATACCCGCAAAGATTCTATTTTTTTTAGCTTTATCCAATATTTTGCATATCTCTGAATATGTTTTAGTAGATTTATTTTTGTCAAATCCAGGATCTTCACCTAAAGCTAGGCCTAAATCCGAAGGTCCTATATAAACACCGTCTAAGCCATTTACTGACAATATTTCATCGAGGTTAACCAATGAATCTTTTGTTTCTATCATAGCTAATTTAAGTATTTCATCATTTGAATGTTTTGAGTAATCAGATCCTCCATAAATTAATCCTCTAACAGGTCCAAAACTTCTATAACCATCTGGAGGGTACAGGCATGCTTGAACAAATTTTTCTGCTTCTTTTTTATTATTTACCATAGGACAGATTATTCCATAACTACCTGCATCAAGAATTTTCATGATTTGACCAGGTTCATTCCAGTTAACTCTTACAAGAGGAGTTATCTCTGTTGATGATATAGTTTGAAGCATTGGTAAGGCACTTTCATAACTAATTAATCCGTGTTGTAAGTCAATAGTGAGCGAATCCCAATCTTCATGTGACATAACTTCAGCAGAAACTGTACTAGGTATTTGTAGCCAACCATTGATCACGGGTTTACCTTGCTGCATCATTTGTTTAATTTTATTTTTTCTCATTTAAAAAATCTATATATAATTTAACATTGTTACAATCTATTTTACAAAATAATTGTTTAACACATTAATATTTTTATTTAAATAAATCTGAAGTTAATTTATTTACCAATCTATATGATCCTTCAAATTTATTTTCAGTATGATATTTTCCAGGAAATGCTATACATTTAATATTTGCTGCAATAGCTGATTTTAAACTTTCTTCTGTATCTTCTATAGCTAAACATTCATTTGGTTCTATATTAAAAAACTTGAGACTATAATCATATATATCTGGAAATGGTTTTTCTCTTAAAACCATTTCGTTATTTCCTATAAAATCGAATTCTTTTTTATTAATTGATTTTTTTAGAGTATTAAAAATAGAATTTATATTATTTTTTGTCGTTGAACTTACAAATCCTAGT
>CACOED010000003.1 GCA_902626245.1 uncultured Pelagibacteraceae bacterium
AGTCTAGCCATGAACCTCTATTTGGTATTACTCTGCAATTAAAAAGAAGTTTTCCGCTAGCATGAGATTTTCCTTTATCGTGATCAAAGAAAACACCAGGACTTCTATGCATCTGATTTACAACAACTCTTTGAACTCCATTTGTAATAAATGTTCCACTATTAGTCATCATCGGAACTTCACCCATATAAACTTCTTGTTCTTTTGCTGACAAAATATCCTTGGTATTATTTTCTTGGTCTATTTCATAAACAACAAGTCTTAACGTGCACTTAAGTGCAGCTGAATATGTTAAACCTCTTGTTATACATTCTTCTACATCAAATTTTGGTTTTTCTAATCTATAAGAAACATATTCTAAAGTCGCTTTATCATTCAAATCTTCAATAGGAAATATGCTTTTAAAAACTCTATCAAAACCTTTAATTAGATTTTGATCTACTTTTTCTTTGTTTTCAGTTAATTCTTTATATGAATTTTTTTGTACTTCTATTAAATTTGGAATTGATAAACTTTCTTTTAGTTTACCAAAGTTTTTTCGTATATTTTTCTTTTCAGTAAAAGATAAATGCATCTATATTTTTTGTTGATTTAAAAAAACCAACAATTTAAATTCTTTCTAATATTACTTAAGTTCTACTTTTGCGCCTGCAGCTTCAAGCTTTGATTTAATTTCTTCAGCTTCTTTTTTATTTACTCCTGCTTTTACATCTTTAGGAGCGCCTTCTACTAAATCTTTTGCTTCTTTTAATCCAAGTGAAGTAACTGCTCTTACTTCTTTAATTACATTAATTTTTTTATCACCTGCTGCTGTAAGTACTACAGTGTAATCATCTTTTTCTTCCACTGGTGCAGCGCCTGCTGCTGCTGCTGGTGCTGCTACTGCTGCTGCTGCTGTAACTCCCCATTTTTCTTCTAGTTGTTTAGAAAGTTCTGCTGCTTCAACTACAGTCAAACTCGATAAGTCTTCAATAATTTTATTTAAATCTGCCATAATAATTTTGCCCTGGTTATTTTTTTGATTTTTCCAGCGCCAAAATAGCGATTTTTGAGGCAGGTGCAAGTAAAATACTTGCAATTTTTTGAGCAGGTGATCTCAAAATACCCACAATTTTAGCCCTTGCTTCATCTAATGTGGGTAAAGTAGCGACATTTTTAACTCCAGCCACATCTAAAATGTCATTACCCATGATTCCACCTAAAATTTTTAGATTCTTATTCTCTTTTGAGAAATTAGTTAATATTTTTGCAGATGTTATTGCATCTTCTGATAATGCAACAGCAGTAGGTCCTGAAAATAAATCTGATAAATTTTTACATCTTGTTTTTTCGAGAGCAAGTTTTGTTATTCTATTTTTTGTGATTTTAAAGATAATGCCATGTTCTCTCATCTTGGCTCTAAGTTCATCTAATTGCTTAACTGTTAAACCTTGATAATGAGTTACAATTACTGCTTCTGATTTGTCAAATTCAGTTGTCATTTGAGAAATATAGTTCTGCTTTTTTTCTTTGTTCATCATATTTAAATACTTTTTGGCAATTTCAATCTGTAAGATACACCCATTGTTGAAGTTATAAATGCACTTTTAACAAGATCTCCTTTTATTGTTTGATTTCCTTTTTCTCTTTCTAATACATCTATTATTGCATTAAAATTTTGTATTAATTTTTCGTTAGAAAAAGATTTTTTTCCAAAACTTAATCCGATATTTCCATCTTTATCATTTTTAATCTCAGCTTGGCCAGATTTTGCGTCTAAGACTGCTTTTTTTAAATCGTCAGTAACAGTTCCTAATTTAGGATTAGGCATCAAACCCTTTGGACCAAGAACTTTTCCTAGTTTGGAAAGTTTTATCATCATTGAAGGAGTACAAATTAATTTTTCAAAATTTAATTCTCCCGATTTAATTTTTTCTATAAAATCTTCACCGCCAACAATATCTGCGCCTGCATCTTTAGCAACTTGTGATTTTGAATCCTCACAAATAACAGCAACTTTAGTTTTTTTTCCTGAACCAGCTGGAAGGTTGACTACAGTTCTTAAATTAATTTCATTTTTTTTTTGTTTATTATTTATTTGAAGACTCAAATCAAGTGATTCATCAAACTTACTAGTACAGTTTTCTTTTATTTTTGGAATTAACTTCTCAATCATCTCGGATGGAAGTTCTTTAGTTTTTTCTGGTAATTTTTTGTATCTTTTTGAACTCATTACTCTTTTACCTCTATACCCATAGATCTTGCAGATCCAGCAATGATTTTTGAAGCTTGCTCTAAATCATGTGCATTTAAATCTGCCATTTTTTGTTTAGCAATTTCTTCAATTTGTTTTTTTGTTATTGATGCAACTATATTTCTACCAGGTTCTTGTGAGCCACCTTTTAATTTTACTGCTTCTTTTATAAAATGTGAAGCTGGCGGTGATTTAATTATAAAATCAAACTTTTTGTCTTTGTAAACGGTTATAACAACTGGCACAGGTTTCCCCATAAAGTTTTTTGTTTTTTCATTAAATGCTTTGCAGAAATCCATTATATTAATTCCTCTTTGACCTAAAGCAGGTCCAACAGGTGGTGCAGGGTTTGCTTGACCACCTTTGATTTGTAATTTTACATAACCACTTATTTCTTTTTTTGCCATTAGCTTACTTTCTCCACCTGATTATATTCTAAATCTACTGGTGTTGGTCTACCAAATATAGAAACTGAAACCTTAAGTCTAGATTTTTCTTCATCTATTTCCTCAACTAGTCCATTAAATGAGGCAAAAGGACCATCTATAACTTGAACTTTTTCTCCAATTGAATATTCAATACCAGATTTTGGTTGTGCCACCCCATCTTTAATTTGTCCTAAAATCTTTTCAATTTCTTTGTCTGACACCGGTACAGGCATACCTTTTGTGCCTAAAAACCCACTAACTTTTTTAATTCCTTTTATCATGTGGTATAATTCGTTATCCATTTCACTTTTAATTAAAACATAACCAGGAAAATATTTTTTTTTTCTTTGTACCCTTTTTCCTCTCTTTACTTCAGTAACATCATGCGTAGGGATAACTATTTCTTCAATTTTTTCAGCTATTTTAGCTTTTTCTGCTTCTTCTTTTATTAATTGAGCTACTTTATTCTCAAAACTTGAATGTGATTGTACAATGTACCAATTTTTCATAATTATATACTAATCTTTAAAACTAATTCTAAAAAAAACTTTAAAAATTGATCTAAAAGTAAAAAAAATAGTGAAGCAACTATTGCCATTGCAACTACCATTAAAGTTCCTTGTAAGGTCTCCTTGCTTGTCGGCCAAGTAACTTTAAATGCTTCTTGTTTAACCTCTTGAATAAACTTTAACGGGTTCTTCATATATTTTTACTTTCATAGTTTGGCAGGAGCGGAGGGAATCGAACCCCCAACCTCCGGTTTTGGAGACCGGCGCTCTACCAATTGAGCTACACTCCTATGGAGCTTACTCTATAATCTTTGTTACTACTCCAGCTCCTACAGTTCTTCCACCCTCTCTAATAGCAAAATTTAATTTTTCACTCATTGCTATTGGTGTAATCAGTTTAACAGTAAACTTTGCATCATCACCTGGCATTACCATTTCAGTACCAGATGGCAATTCTACTTCACCAGTTACATCAGTTGTTCTAAAATAAAACTGAGGTCTGTATTTTGTAAAAAATGGAGTATGTCTTCCACCTTCTTCTTTTTTAAGAACATATGCTTGGGCTTCAAATTTAGTGTGTGGTGTAACAGATCCTGGTTTACATAAAACTTGTCCTCTTTCCACATCAGTTCTTTCTACACCTCTTAATAGAGCTCCGATATTGTCACCTGCTTCTCCAGTGTCTAAAAGTTTTCTAAACATTTCAACACCAGTACAAACAGATTTTTTTGTTTCTCTAATACCAACTATTTCTATTTCTTCTCCAGTTTTGATCACACCAGATTCTACTCTTCCAGTAACAACAGTTCCTCTTCCAGAAATTGAAAATACATCTTCTACAGGCATCAAGAAAGGTTTATCTTTTGGTCTGTCTGGCTGTGGAATATGTTCATCAACTGCTTTCATTAATTCCATAATCGAGTTTTTACCAATTTCATCATCTTTTCCTTCAACGGCTGCTAAAGCTGATCCTTTTATAATTGGGGTTTTATCGCCTGGAAATTTATATGAGGTTAGCAATTCTTTAATTTCTTCTTCAACTAAATCAATCAATTCTTTATCTTGAACTTGATCAACTTTATTTAGGTAAACAACAATAGCAGGAACTCCTACTTGTCTTGCTAAAAGAATATGCTCTCTAGTTTGAGGCATCGGACCATCTGCAGCATTAACAACTAGAATTGCACCATCCATTTGAGCTGCTCCTGTAATCATATTTTTTACATAGTCAGCATGACCTGGACAATCTACGTGAGCATAGTGTCTTTTTTCAGTCTCGTATTCAACGTGTGCTGTTGAGATTGTTATTCCTCTTTCCTTTTCCTCTGGGGCTTTATCTATTTGATCATAAGCAACAAAATTCGCACCACCAGTTTCAGCTAAAACTTTAGTTATAGCGGCCGTTAAAGTTGTTTTACCGTGATCGACATGACCGATTGTACCAATGTTACAGTGCGGTTTATTTCTTACAAACTTTTCTTTAGACATTTTTTTTTTACCTTTTTTTTCCTTTTTTTTTATTAATAAATTTTGGAGCGGGTAAAGGGAATCGAACCCTTACATCCAGCTTGGAAGGCTAGCGTTCTACCATTGAACTACACCCGCATCACCCAAGTTCACTCCAACGTTATTCAAAGTTAATTGAATGGTGGAGGGGGAAGGATTCGAACCTTCGAAGACCGAAGTCAACGGGTTTACAGCCCGCCCCATTTGACCGCTTTGGTACCCCTCCTATTCGCAGGGGAAGCGTCCCCTTGTTCAATAAAGCTTCAAACAACAAGCGGTTTATATATTTTTATTGCATAAATGCAATACGAGAATTAATGAGCAAATAAGTAAAAAAACGTATAAAAAACAATAAAATTTATGAATAAAAGATCATTTTTTATAGTTGGCAAACATGCAGTTATTGAGGCTTTAAAAAACCCACGTCGTAAAGTACTAAGAGTTTTCTTAACTGAGGAAAGTAAAAAAAATATTCACCGCAAAAATCCAGATCAGAACATTTTAAAAGATATTAAAATTTATTTTAAAACAAAAAAAGAGTTAGACAAATATACTGGGAATGATGATATCCTTCACCAGGGTTATGTAGCTGAAGTTGAGCATTTAGAAGATATGGTTTTAAAAGACTATATTAATGAAAAAAAAAATTTAACCTTAGCTTGTTTAGATGGTGTTACTGACCCTCGAAATATTGGATCAATTATTAGAAGTGCATCATCATTTAACGTAAATGGTATTATAATTAAAGAGAGACATTTTCCAGATGAAAGTAAATTAATGTATAAATCTGCAAGTGGATGTATGGAATATATAAATATTTTTAAAGTATCCAACATAAATACTTCGCTTAAATTTTTAAGAGAAAAGAATTTTTGGGTTTATGAATTCAATTCAAACAGTAATAAAGATTTTACTCAAATAGACTGGAAAGGTAATAATATTCTTCTTTTTGGCTCTGAAGGCTTTGGGATCAAAAAACATACTAGAAAATATACTGACTTTTCAGTAAAAATTACAATTAATAAAAAAATTGAAAGTTTAAATATATCAAATAGTGCCTCAATTGTATTTCATGATGTAATGAAAAGAAAAAAAGATCTTGATTAGTTTAAAAAATATTAATAAATATTGATTAAGCCCTTGTAGCTCAGCTGGTAGAGCAATTGATTTGTAATCAATAGGTCCGCGGTTCGAATCCGTGCGGGGGCACCATTAAATTGTTTCTTTTCTAATTTGTTCTATTTTAATTTTTTTTTGAAGACTTCTATTAGAGTCATAAAGTAAATTAAATTTTATTTTTTTATTTGTTCTAATTGTTATATTTTTTGCATTTCTAAATTCTAAATTATCAGCAACGGCACTTACAGGTCTTTTTTTTGGATTTAAATTTCTTATTTTTATAATTGATTTATCACTAATAATTCTACCTTTCCATCTTCTTGGTCTAAATGCGCTTATTGGTGAAATTGAAAGTTTTTTTGAATGTAAACTTAAAATAGGACCATGAACTGATAAATTATAAGCTGTACTTCCAGCTGGTGTAGAAACTAAAACTCCATCAGAGATTAGTCTTTTGATAATAATTTTTTTTCCAGATTTAATCAATAATGAAGCTGCTTGTCTGCTTTGTCTTAAAATAGAAACCTCATTTATTGCAATAGATTTTTTGTTTAATCCCTGCTTATTTTTTACAACCATTTCTAAAGGAGAAATAGTAATCAATTTAGCTTTTGAAAAATTTTTTATAATATTTTTTGGTGAGAATTTATTCATTAAAAAACCGTAATTTCCAGAATTAATTCCATAAAAAAATTTTAATGAATTTTTATTTTTTTTTAAAGTTTTAAGCATAAAACCGTCTCCACCAATAACAATTATTAAATTTGATTTAAGAGATTTTTTGTTTTTTTTTAATTTATTTAGAATAAATTTTTTAATTGCTAAAGATTTTTTATTTTTATCTGAAATTATTATAGTTTTAGTCATCTTAGTGGTGCCCTCGGCCAGACTCGAACTGGCACTCCCAAAAGGGCAAGGATTTTAAGTCCTTTGTGTCTACCAATTTCACCACGAGGGCATGAGTTATTTTCATGAGTGTTTATGCTAATATTTATAATTGAACAAGGTTAATAAGTAAAATTTTTTTAATTTATGTCTTCAGATCCTAGTTATCCTAGATAATCCTAGAATATTAAATTAATGTTTTATCCATTTACTTTTTTAAAATTTAATTCTGGACCTTCAAGATAATAACATCTCCATCCAAAATTCAACGCTTTTATTCTATCGTTTTTTGATAACCATATTCTTGGGTATTCTCCTTTGTAATCTTTGATAACTTTATCTACTTTCCAACCACTATATACATATCTATATAAATCATTCTCATCTGAACATTCTACCCAAGCGGGATCCTCTGGTGCAAAAACTCCAATCAGGGTAATTAAAGAAATAATTAATAAGAAAAAATATTTAAGGACTTTTCTCATATTTATATTTTAATTCTAATTTATGACTTTCTTTTGGTGGTGTAATAGTCTTGTAATAGTTTGATCAATTTAATTAAGCCTTATTTTCTAACATTAATTGATTGTAAAATAAAAATTATGTGATTTTATAATACCAATCTAACTGAACAGCTTTATTAAAATAATGACCTGAACAATTAACGTTAGGCTTGGAACTATGGTTCTAATCAGTTCCATTGTGTGATTTACTTCGTCTAGTTTTCTTTCTAGTTTTGATCTATTTGCATTCATAAATTTAAATATAAAAAAGTTTAAGAAATTTTATACTCGATAAGAACTAAAGTTCTCCAACCATTCTTTTCTTTAAGTACCTTTTTATGCACAATTCTATATCCAGCAATACTTACCTCATCTAATCTAGAGTCAGCTGTTAAATCATAAGTTTTAATTATGCCTTTTTTATTTTCCTTATGAGTTATAACTTCATTAGATAAAATAGAGTGCTGGGTAATGTCAGCAATTTTAATTTTTGCAGATAAAATTGCCTTGTTTTCAGATATGTTAAGATCTTTTGACCAACCATTTCCACAAACTTTAATAACTTTATTTGTGCTTTTATTTTTATCACAATAAATATTTATAAATTTTTGCAAATCATCGGGTGATTTAATTATTTTTTTATTTTTTACATATGAATTTGCACAATTGCTTAGCAATAATCCAAAAATAATAATTGATAATATTTTCATTTTTTCTCCTATAAATTTTCAAGTAGTGCCATAAAAACCATTGTGAAAGCTCGATGATATTTTTCATCAGTTACAAACTGAACAAAAATGTTGTCTTTTTCTTCACAGGTGTAAGTTTCTTTTTTATTCACTAATTGATTATTTTCAACATCTGCATATGCATAATACTTACACTTTGCATTTACAGGTGTTATTAATAAAAAAAGGATGATAGCTACTCTAATCATATATCTCCTTTTCTTTTTGACTTATTTCAAATCTTATTTGATTTAAAATAGCATCCATTAGAACAAAAAACGCTTTATGCACTTCCTGCTCAAATACTTGTTTTTGGCATGTAGAGTTACACTCTGTTAGAACATGTATTAATGTTTGTTGATAATATTCATTAGATTTAGCAAATGAATGAGTAGTAAAGGTAATTAAAAACAAAAATAAAATTATTTTAATTATTTTCAAAACCATCCTCCTTAGTATATTTTTCAATTGTTTTTTTATAATCGTAAAAATCCAAGGTATCAGCTTCAAGTTTACATAATTTTTTAATTATTATTTTTTGAAGTCTCTCTAATTTTTCATCACTTAGTTTAGACATTTTATATTCAAACTTATTTCTAAACTTAGAAATGGGGATTTCTTTATGTTTCACATCTATTATGTAGTTATTTTATTTAGTATTACCTAGTGTAAAATAAATTAATATTTTTCACTGAGCAAATTAGTGCTTTTTAAGTTTATGATTATAAATTATGATAATAAGTTATTATGACTAAAATAAGAGATCCATTATCAATTGAAAAAATTTTGAAAGATTTGATTGGCAAATTAAAAGAAAATGAAATTAAAGAATTTACAGGAAAATCAATTTCTCATTTTAGAAAATGCAGTGATCCTGACGATAAAGACCATAACCTTCATTTATCCGATGCAATAAAACTTGATATGCTGTCTTTAAAATCGCAAAATGGGAGCCCATTTTTAGATAATATTAGTTTAATTATTAATAATGAATTTAACGAGCAGGAAAAATTAGAAGATGTATCAAGAAATCTTATTGCAATAGGTGGTAGAATAGGAAATTTAATGGATACAACAGAAAAAGCACTTCATCCTGACAGTCCTAATGGTGAAGAAATTGCAAAAAAAGAAAAAGAAAAAATTTTCGATGCTATTTCTCAAGTAGAAGAAAAAATAGCTAGGTTGAAACTATCAATAAAATAAATTAAATTAAAGTTATGAATGTCAATGACGCTTTAAAAAAAATAGGAGAAATTACTGAGAAGGAATTGGAAAAAAATCCTGATGCTCTTACTTGGGATGATGAGATAAACATCAAAAGATCAATGGTTAATAGTTTAAATTTAGAAAAATATTTTAAAGATCCTGTTGCATTAGAAAATATGTATATATACGAAATGTTTAACGATAAGTTTAAAATTCCACCTAAAAAAAAATTAGAAATGATAAAGTTTTATATTATGGCTTTACCTAAGATGTCTGAAATAGAAAAAGTAGATATTGATCCCTCAAAAATAAAATAAATAAATTTTAATGAATTTTAATTCGCTAGTTTGGTACTCTTCTTTAGCAATAGGAGATGAAAAAAATAGTTATGTAGCTGACTTTCTTAATAGAAGTTGTGAACTACTTAATGAAGAAATTAACGATGAAATTAAAGAAAAAAAACTTCCTATTAATTTTAAGATCGATTTTTTGCACATACCAAAGGGTGAGGAAGGGGTTGATTTATTAAATAATAAACTAGTAAGTTATAAAAATCCTATATTTACCAATGGTCATAGTATACCTAAGTACAATCCATCAATTATTGAAAGTATAAAAGATAAAAGTTTTTTTTATTTTCCTCAAAATGTAACTAATGCAAGTTACGATAAATTTGAGGAGAATGTTAGAAAAAGGATTTTTAAAGTAGGTAGAGCTGACCAACCGGCAAAGTTAGCATTTATAGATAATGAAATAAAAAAACATTCTTCATCAAAAGTTTATTTTTTTCATCAAGAACTGAGATTATCTGAAAAAATGTTAGCCAATCATAATGATGATAAAAATTTTACAAATTTTTCTTTTAAGGATTTTGATGAAGCGAAAGCGGATGAAAACGTAAAAACTATTTTGAAAGATTTAAAACCAGATGATTTAATAGTTTTAGATCTTAATTTAAGTAGATTTAAATATATATTTAATTATTTAATTGATAATAATCTCCAAAATAAAGTTATCAGCACGTTTGGTTCAATAGAGAATAGGTTTGAAAAAATAACATTTAACTTAATTCAATTAGTGGGGAATCATGGGATTCCATCGGTTTCAATTGAAGACCTGATGTCAAAAATTTATGGAGAAAATGTAACACCAACAGATAAAGCTCTACTCTTAGATAGTACATTTAGATTAGAAATCCCTATTTTAGCATTTCAAACTTTAAAGAAATGTATTAATTCTGGATTAACAAATATTGAAGATCAAAATATTTTAGAAACTTTATTGTCTTTTAATAATGATAGCGATGTTTTTGTTGGAAAACGTATTCAATATGGTTTTAACCAATCGAATGAAAATATTTTAAAAGAAAATTATGCCTATACTTTCCCTAATTCTTTACAGAATGAAAAATTTAAAATTCCAAAAATTCTACATCCAACTCAATTTTCAACAGTTAATGGAAAGATACAGCAATTTAATACTATATATAATTATATTGATGTACTCAGAATAACCAATATTGATATTAAAGAAAAAACATGGACTGCAGAATTTTATTTAGATCTTGTATCGCAGTCAGATAATCCTTTAGATCAGGTTATTTTTAATAATTTATCATCGACAAACGATAAATTTACTTCAAAGGAAATTTGGAGAAGGAAAGATGACAATGATTATAATACAGTTAGATATTATATAGTTGCAAACTTTGATTTCTTAGCAATTGCAGATAACTATCCTTTTGATTGGCAAAGTGTTTATATTTCAATGACACTTAAGGATAATTCAAAACATATACTACAACCAATTCCACTAGAATTAGTAGATGATGAATTTGATATAAATGAGTGGCATATCGAAAATGCTTTTTCAGGTATAAAATATAAGAAAAACTTTTTATATAAAGATACTGATCTTAAAAAAACGGTTACAGTATCGAGTGAAAATAGATTGGGTTGGACCTTAAGAAGAAAGAATACTGCTACTCTATTTAAAATTGGTATACCAATGTTCTTCCTAACTTTCCTAGTTTATTATTCTGTATTTTTAGGGTTTGATAAATCAGGGGAAAGTATAGGAATTTTAACAACAACGTTCTTATCAGCAATTGCTTTATATTTTTCTGTTGAAAAACCAGAACCAAAAAAATTAACAATTATTGATATTATTTTTATTTGGTTTTACGTCGTGAATGGTTTCACTATTACGGCTTTCAGCTTATCTTCATTAATAACTGAAAAAATACATTATTATACAAGTGGATTTTTAAAATTCATTATTCCGTTATCACTAATAAGTATTGCTATATATTTATATAAAAGAGTTCAAAATAATAGAAAAGATATAATACTTGATAGAGATCTTTAAATATGAAAAAATGTATTTATTGTAAATAGCTCAGGTGTTTACAGAGGTTCAATAGGAATGTAATATTTTTACAAATAGATTTATATTATGATAAAAAAAATTAAAATTAACATAGATAGTAGTATTAATTGCTACGCATTTGAAGATATTGATCTTAATCAGGGAAAGTTAAAGATATCTTATATTGAGCTTTCCGAAAATTTGATTTTATTAGATAAAAGCTATTATAAGACAAAAGAAAATTTTAAAGAAGAGAACAAGACGTGTTTTGCTGGAGAATTTGATAGCTCTAAGTTAGATTTTAGTTATGAGCCTATGGAACCTTCAAAAGAATTTAGAATTAGTTTGAATGGAGATTTAGAATTTTCTTGTGAAGATAATATGAGCACATTTGAAAACTTAAATGAAATTAAAGGAAACTCATTATCTGTTTCGTTTGTATCAAATGACGGAATTCAAGATGATCTTTCAACATCCCAAATAGATTTTTGTGATATTAAAAAGATATAAAGCTTAAATGACTTTTACAGAGTGGGACAATGCTTTAGCTGATTTAGCAATTGAATTAGATGAAGCCGCTGAGGCAATGGGTATTGATATGAGTGAGATTGAAAAATGGAAAGAAAAAAATGAAGTCCCTCAAAAAGCAATAGATTGGTTAAATAAATCTAACGATGACCAGCCATAGTATTTGTTCAAGATGTACAAAGAAATTTGACTTAATAAGTGGAAAAAAAATTTCTTACGCAGAAAATATTTTTTATATTTGTAAAGAATGCTTGCCAACTACTAAGCATTGTAAAAGTAAAATTTATCCATTTAAATGGGATTATTTTTGTAGTCCTTGCGAATGGTTTGGTTATGTTGATGAGGTTAAATATTTTAAAGACAAGTTGTCTTGTCCAATTTGCAATAATTCAAAACTAGAAATGAATGATGAAAAATAGTTTCTGTGATACAAGTATACTTCTATGAAGATTAAATTTGTATTAGGTCCATATGGCTATGAAGTTGTATTAGGAAATATATCGGAGCAGGTTTACAATAAATATTCTCAGGACAATGATGCTTTAAGAGATGCTGTAACAGGTTTTGAAGAAGATCCTGAGATTAAGGAATGGTCTGATATGGATGATATAGCTCACAATTATGGCGCTGTATTAGAGGAAGAAGGGACAGATCAATATTTAAAAATATTTAATGAAAATAATGATGAATTATTAAATATACCTTTAACTTTAGATGAAATTCAAAATAAGGGTTTTAATATTAAAGAAGATGTTAAGCATTCACTAGAGGAAGATTTATCAGAAAAATTTTATTTTTTTGGTCAGAGTGGAGAAAAAGGAGAATGGGAAAATTTAGATCAATTGTTTGAAGTGAGTGAATTTAAGCCAAGTGAATTTAATATTCATATTGCAAACTTAGACGGGCTAAAAATAATTTATGCAATAAGTTATAAAAATAATGAAAAAACTAAGTTAAGTGTAGAGTCATCAAATCCTAACTTTCAAAATTTTGAAGTAAGAATGGGAGATGATGTCTAATGACAATGATAAACAACAACTATAAAAAAATTATTAATTCAAAAAAAAAAGTTAACTTTTTTAATAAATTAAAAAATTATGTTTATGTCTATTGCAAAGTAGATACTAAGAATAACAATAAAAAAACACCTATATACATTGGTGTCGGCAAAGGTCTTAGATGTCTTTCACACTTAAAAGAACTAAATAAAAAAACAGATACTAAGTCAAAACTTTTAAAAGAATTAGATGAAAAAAATCTTTTAACTTTAGATATTCTAGCACACGGATTAGATAAAGACCAAGTTCTTACTGTTGAATCTGCTTGTATTGATTTAATAGGAATTGAAAATTTAGAGAATAAACAGAAAGGTCATGGAAATAATGTAAAAAGAATTCCAATTGACGAACTTTATAATCAAATTAATAAGGAATATGTAAATGTTTTGCCTGAACACTCAGGTGTAGCGATTTTAATCAATAGAGACTACAGAGCTCATTTTGACGAATTACAAACTTTTGAAATCACTAGAGGAGTTTGGAGAAAATCACAAAAAACTATTGCAGAAAATATCAATGCTAAGTTAGCATATGCAGTTCATAATGGTGTAGTTAAAGAAGTTTATGAAATTCATAAATGGGTGCCAGCAGGTACACAACAATATTTTACAAGAGATGTTAACGAAAGATTTATAAAAAATCTTCCTGGTAAAGAGAAATATTTTGAATTTGTTGGACGAAAAGCTTCTGATAAAATTAGAGAAAGATACAAAGGAAAAATAGTAAATAGAATAAGAAGTTACGGAAACTCTTTTGTAAAAATTTGATTTTTTAATTAAACTATCTATAAATTTTTTTAAATCAAAATATCCGTTAATTCACTTAAAGTATATCTGTCTTCACCTTTAGGTTCAAAAAATGTAATTTGATTATCACTTACATAATGGTCAAGCATTAAATCGTTAAAATTTCCAAAAGTAGCTTTGTCCTCTTCATTATTTTTAATATCAATTTTTGGATAATATTTTTTTATCTGATCGTTAACATATACCTCATACCAAACGCCATCATCAGTTTCTTTGAAGTACCCCCTATCCCATACTAGAGTATTAAGATTTTCTAGAGGATCTGATATAAAATCAGGATTTATTTCTGAATTAAAAACATCTTCTTTTTTCATTCTAAAATATTAAATTAAATATTATTAAAATACTAATAATTTTTAGTAAATAAGATCTAATATTTTTCTCACTTCTTCGTTATCCTCTTCTTCATCACATTCCCAAATACTCATTGAAGAAATAATGTCATTATTAAGATATGGTTTAATAAATTTAACTAAAGATTCATTTGAATAATCTTTGACTTCTGGACCATATGTTCCATACAATTCTCCTAATGCATGCCACATACAGCAAGAATATGGTTCCTCATCCTTTGAAATAAATCCAAGTTTATTCCAAGTATCTTTGTCTCTAAAAAAGAATTTAAGGATTAAATCTGAATTTAACTTTGTCAAGAAATTAAGTCCTTTCCAGCATCTATAAACATGCATTTCTCACAGCTTTTGTTAATTTCAGGTACCTTATCTAATTCTAAAGTTTTTTTCATATTAATAATGTTTTCTTGTACCCAGGATGTATCTGTTACATATGGTACTAATGTCATAGTAAAATTCAATTTTCCCTCAAAGTTATCAAAACTTTTTTCTGCATTACAAACATAAAAGTAAGACGTATCTGAAACTTTAAAGCCCATTTTTCTTAAAATATGAACATATATATCCATCTGTATTTTATAACCTTGATGATAAATACTTTCTAAATATGATTTAGTTTCAACTTTAGTATTACTTGATTGAGCCTTGTAATCTACTACAACTAATTCCTCTCTATCTAAGTCATACCATATATCATCTACCCCACCATGTATTTCTATATTGGTGTCTTTATCTAAATATGAAATTCCACCCGATAAAGAATTTCTCCAATCATCTAATTCTTTATGTTGAAATGGAATAAAATTAAGATTATATTTTTTAAATATCGGGTGAGGTTTCTTTTGGCGTCTCAGTATATCAAATTCCTTTTTTAGTAGTTCGTCGACTGCAACATTTAATGACCAGCCAGGTGTTCCTGGATCTTTTAATCCTTTAACTCTATCTAAATAAAAACATCTTTTACAGTCCAAGAAGTTGCTAAACTTTGATCTACTTATCTTAAAAGGTTCATTTGCCCCTTTTTTATAAACACTACCCTTTCGAGTTCTTATTGGAGTAACCTCTACTAATTCGCCTTTTGAATTTTTTTTTAATCCCATTGATTTTATATTATATTATAGAGTATAAAAATTTATAAATTATATTCATCTTTCACAAATGCTTTTTATCAAAGTAGCATGAAAGAGTCTAATTACTTAAAAGACTTCAAGACTTTTTAATATAATTACCAATAAAATTTAAACCATTTCCAAATAATAAAGATAAATAAATTAAACAAGGTGCAAAGTATCTTGTATTTCCTATCCAACTACAAACTGCCAAAAAATATAACAAAGATAAAACTACTAATAGTAAATGGCTTTTTTTATTAATTTTGAATAAATAAATTAAACCACAAAAACTTATAGAATATATCAATAGTGTATAAATAATTCTAAATGGTATTAAATTCATGTGAGTTTCGCTTCTATAGTATCTAGTTTCTGGTTTGCCCTTATATTCATATTTATAATAAAAATGAACGTGCCTAAGTGGGTCTAAAACAATAAAATGAATAGTTTTATTTATAACATGGTTGGCTGATATTAATGGATTATCAAGTATAATTTTAAAAGATTCATCTTGTAAAAAATTATAATAAAGTAAAAGATCTTTTTCTTTTTTTAAGTCAATTTTATTCTCTTTAATCCAAAGTTTTTCATTTGATTTTAAAATATCTTTTGCTTGTGCTATTGAAATCTTATCTTTCTTCGAAATAATCGAAGGTACCATATACTTATAAAAACCATCTTTGGATTGTGTTGGACTAGTATAAAAAATTCCTGATCTAGAATAATTATGATATCCAATAAATATCAATATAAAAATATATCCACAAATAAGAAATATGGATGGTTTTACAAAATTTTTTCTAAATATAAATATATAATAAAAAATAACTGGAAAAATATAAAATATTGCGACCGATCTTTGTAAAAACATCAGGCCTAAAATAAATCCGGCAATAAAATTAATAGCATTATTTTTAGATTGTTTAATAAGCAATGTTAAAAAAATTATTTGGAAAGAAAAAAAAATTGATTCTGACCAAAAAGATGAATGAAATAATAAAAGTGTAGGTTCAAATGCAAGAAATGTTACCACATATAGAGAAGACTGATCGTTATATTCTTTTTTAAGTTCTTTATAAAAAAATAATAATGATAAGTAATATATAATTGTTTGAAAAATAAGTATAAAAGTTTTTTTCTTATCAATTTTAATTTTATTAAATTCATCAATCAACTCTAGATCAATAAGGGAAGAAAATATAAATAAAACTTTTGATGGTAAATAAGGATTTCTATACTCATTACCAGTTTGAAAAAAATTCTTATTTTTTTTCATATCTTCCTTTAATTTATGAGCTTGTTGCCAGTAAATACCTGGTGGACCTTTGATCATTTGGTGGTTTTCTAAATTATCAGAGGATGTTTCATAAACATCATATTTAGAAACATAATAAATACTTATTAATGTAGAAATAAATAATCCTAGTAAAAGTGATAAATATATTTTTTTTTTAAAAAACATGAAAATTTAATCTATTGATGCAAGTATTTCTTCTTCACATTTTTTCCTGACTGTATTTTTATCAAAGTTTTTAGAGGTTTGTTTTTTAGCTAAAACACAAGCAGAAATTGCCTTATTAATATTAAAATCTCTATAATTGGTTCTTGCAAAATATAATAAAATTACTGCAATAATTATAAATATTATGTAATTTAATATTTTTTTATTCATCCTAAACTTTATAACTATATTATATACTATAAATTGTGTATTGAATAATTATGATCAAGTCTGAAGATATTGTTATAACATCAGCTTTCAGAACTCCTATTGGTTCTTTTCAAGGAAGCTTAAAAAATCATACTGCAACTGATCTTGGAACTATAGTGATCAAAAAATGTATGGAACATTCAAATTTGAAAAGTTTTGATGTCGACACAGTTATTTTGGGACAAGTATTGCAGGCTGGTTGTGGGCAAAATCCAGCTAGACAAGCAGCGATTAACGCAGGAATAGATAATGATAAAACTGCAACAACAATTAACCAAGTTTGTGGATCTGGATTAGCTGCTATAACTTTAGGTTTTAATTCTATCAAATTAGGTGATTCAAATATTATTATTGCTGGAGGACAAGAGAGTATGACAAATTCACCTCATTATGTAAAATTTAGAATGGATAAAAATATTAGTGAGGAAAATTTAAAAGATACAATGCTTATTGATGGATTGATTGATGCATATAATGATTATCATATGGGTGTAACGGCAGAAAATGTCGCTGAAAAATATCAGATTACTAGAAATGATCAGGATAATTTTGCACTTAACTCTCAAAAAAAAGCAATAAAGGCTATTAAAGAAAATAAATTTAAAGAAGAAATAGTTCCAATTAAGTTAAAAGACCAAAAAATTTTTGAAAAGGACGAGTATCCAAGATCAGACACAAATTTAGAAAAATTATCAAATTTAAAAACTGTTTTTAAAGATAATGGAACTGTTACCGCAGGAAATGCATCAGGATTAAATGACGGCGCTGCAGCGTTAACTTTAATGAATTTTAAAACTTCAATAAATAAAAATTTAAAACCAATTGCGAAAATAGTTTCTTGGGCTCAAAGTGGTGTAGATCCCAAATTAATGGGGACTGGTCCAATACCAGCCTCAAATTTAGCTTTAAAAAAAGCTGGCTGGGGTATTAATGATTTAGATTTAATTGAGTCTAATGAAGCTTTTGCAGCTCAATCTTTAGCGGTGATAAAAGAACTCGGGCTTAATAATGAAATTGTAAATGTTAATGGTGGAGCAATTGCACTTGGACATCCAATTGGTGCATCAGGATCTAGAATACTAGTTACTCTGATTCATGAAATGCAAAAAAGAAAACTTAAAAAAGGTTTGGCTACTCTTTGTATTGGAGGTGGTATGGGTATTTCTATGTGTATAGAAAGTGTTTAATTAAATTTCTGATCTAGCCCTTATTCTTTCATAAAATAATCTTGCATGAATACCTAAATTTAAAAAGGGATTTGGTGGTAACCTATTAGGTTTAATTCTACTATTAATTGTCTCAATTTCATATGAATTTTGATTAGATGCCATTAACGCAATTTGTTCACCAAACAAAGTTCCTACACCTATCCCAGAACCATTGTAACACCCAGCAGCATAAATATTTTTATCTATCATTTCAAAAATTTGAGAACTATTTCCGCTTCTGGAAACTATACCAGACCATGTAGATTTAATAATATCATTTGGTAAATCTGGGAATCTCTTTTTTATACCCATTTTTTGGATGAATGATCTTTTTCTTAATTCTGATTTATTCATTTTAAATGGGCTAAGAAGATCTGCAGTATTTCTAATTAAAATCCTTCTATCTTTTGTCATTCTTACTGTTGCGCCCATTGGTCTTACTGGTAATACCCCCCACTCTTTTGGTTCACCAATTGACTTATATTCTTCATCAGTCAAGGATCGTGTCATGCTAGCTGTTAAAGTTAAAGGAAAGTTGTAGCTTTTTTTTATTCCTAAAGATTTTAAAAATCCATTTGTGCAAAAAATAATTTTTTTTGTTTTTACATTCGAATTAGCAAAATTACATAAAATATGATCTTTATTCTTTTCCCAATTTATGAGAGTTGAGTGCTCATACAATTCAACATTTTCTGGTAAAACATCTATCATCGATCTCACTAATTTTCCTGGATGTAATAAAATTCCACCTGTAGTGTGAAGGGCAACTTTATAAAATTCAGTTCCTAATAATCTTTTTAAATCACTTTTGAAAAGTAATTTATTATTAAAACCTAGTTTGTTTAATGTGTTTGAAAATTTTTTTAATATTTTGAAATCTATAACATTTGAAGAAGCAAAAAATTTTCCACATTCATTCCAATCACAATCTACTTGATAGTTTTTAATGAATCTTTTTACAGATTTTATACCCAATTCATAAATATCTGTTTTTGTTTTGTAGCGTGATAACTCCTTGTTTGTTGTAAAACCATCATTAAGTGTTGTATCAACTAAGTATCCAGAGTTTCTTGAGCTGGCTCCTTCGCCAGCTCTTTGAGAATCTACAATAATTATTCTTTCTTTTGGAAATAAGTTTGCTAATTTTCTTGCTGCTGATAGTCCAGTGATGCCAGCACCAACAATTAGGAAATTACAACTAATATCCTTTGAAATAACTTTATAATTTTGTCTCAAATTTAAATCGTTAATCCAACTGCAACTATTATCATTAAATACAAACATTAAATATTTAAATAATTATATTATTGTTTTAATCTTAATTTATATAAACTTTCTTAAATTTAAAATTTATTTTAAAAACTTTTCCTGAGTCCGTTGTAATATAAATAGTACCGTCATTTGTAAAAAACAAAGTTCCATCCTTCTTTTTTGCAAAATGTCTTAATCTCTCACCAAAGTTTAATTTTTCATATCCAATAACCCTATTAAAATCATCCGACAATAAAATAATATATAAAGATTTCTCTCTTAAAGATGTCGCTAACAAACATCCTTCTCTCTCAAAATAATCTACCATCATTTTTGTACAGTTTGATAAATCTGATATAGCAATAGATGGAGTAAATTGTAATAATGGTTCGTTAAAGTTTTCTTTTTTATGATTTAACTTATAAGAAGCCTTACCTAAACTTTCATATTTTGTACCATAAGATGCTATAGGCCATCCGTAATTATTATTTTTTTTTAATAAATTAATTTCATCTCCTCCTTTTGGTCCATGCTCGGAACTAAAGTATGAATTGTTAATATTTGCTAACCCTTGTGGATTTCTATGTCCTTTAGTAAATGTTTCTACTTTTATTTTTTCTTTTGAATTCTCTAAAAAACTAATTACATCATCTTTGTTTATGGAAATAATTTTACCATAAAAAGAATTATCATTTTGAGCTAAGTCTCTTATTTTATCGGAATTATTTGTTGGTGCGCCAATAGTTAATAAGATATTTTTATTTTTATGGATGCTAGCACCACCAACACCATTCAAATGAATTTTTTGATAGTCTGGCAAACAATCTGTTTCGAATATTTCGATTTTTCTTTTAAGATTAATCAAGCTCATATTTTGACATCCTATTTTTTTTGAACTCATAAATCCATAAGGCTCATTATTAATAAAAAATATTCCTCTTATTCCACCATGCGCATTATGAGAATCGTAAAATCTTGGTAGTTGAAATTGTTGTGTCTTATTTTTTGTAATTAAAAAACCATCTCTTGTATATAATTCTAAATATACATCACTATTTTCATTGCTTCCAAAAAATCCTGCTGATCTATGTTGAAAATTTGGTGAACCATCAGAATTTATATTATAACCAGAAAAATAATCTACTTCACTATAGTAAATAAGAAATGAGTTGGCGTTTAACATTTTTTCTGAGGACTCTTTTTTTTCATTTATTTCGATTGTTGGTTCAACTTTATTTTCTGGAAAAATAAATTTTATAAGCCCTACTGGTATTAATCTCACTTTTGCAATTTCTGCACTAAATTGAAATGTAATGAAGATGGTAAAAATAACTATAATTAGATATTTTATTATAGACCTAAACATTCAGAAATTATTACAATTTTTTTATAATTTAATATATTAGTTTAATAATCTAAAGAAGGCTGTTTTTTCATATCTTCTTTTTTAATTCCGGCTACTTTTACAGGTTTTTTCATTGCATCTCTTCTAAATGGTTCACCAAGTTCTTGATTTAGGATTATCTCGATAAAAGTCGTAATTCCTTTTTTTTGATCTTCACAGGATTGTTTAATAGCTTTGGTTGTCTCTTCCATAGTTTTGACAGTAACTCCTTTTAATCCACATGCATTAGCTACCTTTGCATAACTTAATTCAGGATCCAACTCTGTTCCAACAAAATTATCATCAAACCAAAGAATTGAGTTTCTTTTTTCTGCACCCCACTGATAATTTCTAAAAATGACCATTGTAATCTTTGGCCATTCTTTTCTAGCACATGAACTCATTTCATTCATGCTAATACCAAAAGCTCCATCACCTGCAAACCCTATAACAGGTGTATTTGGACATCCAATTTTTGCACCTAGAATTGACGGAAAACCATAACCACAAGGACCAAATAAACCTGGTGCTAAATATTTTCTTCCTTTTTCAAATGTTGGATATGCATTTCCAATAGCGCAATTATTACCAATATCAGATGAAATTATAACATCCTCAGGCATTCCTGCTTGTATAGCTCTCCATGCTTGTCTTGGGGACATTCTATCACTATCTCTTTCTCTCGCTTCTTTATTCCAAACTGTTCCTGGATCATCATCTTCATGATCTAAACTTGTTAACGTCTGTAACCAGGCTGATTTAGTTTGGTGTATTAAATTTTTTCTTTCTTCTCTTCCTTTGTCACCGGCATTTGACGATAATTTTTCTAAAATTTGTTGAGAAACTAATTTTGCGTCACCACATATTCCAACTGTAACTTTCTTAGTTAATCCAATTCTATCTGAATTCATATCTACTTGAATAATTTTTGCATCTTTTGGCCAATAATCTAAGCCATAACCAGGTAATGTTGAAAATGGATTTAGTCTTGTACCTAGAGCAAGAACAACATCTGCTTTTGAAATGAGTTGCATAGCTGCTTTTGAACCGTTGTAACCTAAAGGGCCTACAGCCAAAGGGTGGCTTCCTGGAAAGCTATCATTGTGTTGATAACCACTACAAACTGGAGAATCTAATTTTTCAGCAAGTTTTTTACAATCTTCAATAGCGCCTCCAATGACAACTCCAGCTCCAGATAAAATTACTGGAAATTTTGCTTCAGATAACAATTTTGCTGCCTTCATTATTGCGTCCGATCCTCCACCTTGTCTTTCCAATCTTACAATCGGAGGAAGTTCAATATCAATAACTTGTGTCCAATAATCTCTAGGAACGTTAATTTGAGCTGGCGCAGAACCTCTAATAGCTTTTTCAATTACTCTATTTAATACTTCAGCCATTCTAGACGGGTCTCTAACTTCTTCTTGATAACAAACCATATCCTTAAATAAATTCATTTGCTCTACTTCTTGAAACCCTCCTTGTCCCATAGTTTTGTTTGCGGCTTGTGGTGTAACTAGAAGTAATGGTGTGTGGTTCCAATAGGCTGTTTTAATAGGAGTCACAAGTCCAGTTATACCAGGACCATTTTGTGCTATAACCATAGACATTTTACCAGTGGCTCTAGTGTATCCATCGGCTATTAAACCACCGTTAGTTTCGTGTGCAACATCCCAGAAAGTTATACCTGCCTTAGGAAATAAATCAGAAATGGGCATAAATGCAGAGCCAATTATTCCAAAGGCATGTTCTATACCATGCATTTGAAGAACTTTTATAAATGCCTCTTCTGTATTCATTTTAGTCATAGGTATCTTTCTATATATAAATTTTTTATTTGTTTAAGGAGATGATTAATATATAAGATCAAGGAAATTTCAAACAAAGAAATCGTCGCTATGGCTCAAACAGATATAATTATTCATGATGAAAAAGACAATGTAGGCGTTGTAGTTATTGAAAAAATAACCCCTAATCAAGAATGTAATTGCTGGATTATGGAAAATGATAAATCTGTAACAATTCAATCTAAAAATGAGATCCCATTAGGACATAAAATTGCAATGATTGATTTTAAAGAAGGAGATACAATTTTAAAATATGGTCATGATATTGGAAAAGTTGTCAAAGATATTAAAAAAGGTGAACATGTTCATGTTCATAATGTAAAAACTAAGAAGTGGTAACAAAATGGAAATTCCAAAAAGTTTTTTAGGATATAAAAGAGAAAATGGAAGAGTAGGTACTAGAAACCATGTAGTAATTTTGCCAGTTGACGATATTTCAAATGCATGTGCAGAAGCTGTTGCCAACAATATAAAAGGTACTTTTGCAATACCCCATGCATATGGAAGATTACAATTTGGTGCTGACTTAGAATTATTTTTTGACACAATGATAGGAACTGGAAAAAATCCAAATGTTGCTGCTTGTGTAGTAATAGGAATTGAACCTAAATGGACAAAAAAAATTGTTGATGCAATTGCAACTACTGGAAAACCAGTAGAAGGTTTTAGTATTGAAGGCTCTGGTGACATTAAGACAATAATGAATGCATCTAAAAAAGCTCAAGAATTTTCTCAATGGGCTTCTGAAAAACAAAGAGAGGAATGTCCTTTAAGCGATTTATGGATATCGGTTAAATGCGGGGAGTCTGACACAACATCAGGAATGGCTGCTAACCCAGCTGTTGGAAATTTAATGGATAAATTAGAACCATTAGGAGTTCACCTATGTTTTGGTGAAACTTCAGAATTGACTGGTGCTGAAAAAGTTTGTGCTACTAGAGGAGCAACTCCTGAGGCTCAAAAAAAATTTATGAAGACTTGGAGTGATTATAATGATTTCATCTTAAAAGAGGCAACTAATGATCTTTCAGAAAGTCAACCAACGGCTGGTAATATTGCAGGTGGATTAACTACTATTGAAGAAAAAGCTTTTGGTAATTTTCAAAAAATTGGTTCAAGAAAATTTATTGACGTTTTAACTCCAGCTGAGGAACCTAAAAAAGGTCCTGGACTATATTTTATGGATACTTCGTCTGCTGCAGGTGAATGTTTGACTTTACAAGCAGCAGCTGGTTTTAATATTCATTTATTCCCTACAGGACAAGGAAATATAATTGGAAATGCAATTGAACCTGTAGTTAAATTGACAGGAAACCCAAATACTGCAGAAAATATGAGTGAACATATTGATCTAGATGTATCAAAAATTTTAAAAAGAGAAATGAATATGGACCAGGCTGGTGATGAACTAATTAAAACAACTATAAGAGCTGCTAGTGGTCGTCTTACATGTGCTGAAGTATTAGGTCATAAAGAATTTATTATGACAAAACTTTTTAGAAGTGCTTAAAGATTTACTATTTACTTTTAACAGATTGTATATTTTTTCTTAAATTAGAAAAAAATCTTCTTATTATTGCAGATCCTACACCTAAAATTAAAGCTAATAAAATTGAAAACATTCCATAAAGAACAGGAACATTAATTGAAATATCTTTTATAAATTTAGCAAAAGGACTTAATGACTGATTACCGTTATTGTTTACTACTTCTAAAGTTTTTTCTGCAAAAAATGCATCATAAGCTATAGCTATTCCGACAAGTAGTAATAAAACTGCCAAAATTGTTTTAAACTCAGAACTATCAAATTTTTCTCCAACTTTTTGTCCAACCTGTACGCCTAATATTGAACCTAAAATTAATATCATAACCAACATTAAATCAATTGATCCATAATTAAACGCGTGAAGAACTGTAACAATTGCACTTACAAAAATTGTAACGAATAATGATGTACCTGGAATAAGCTTTGTTGGCATTCCAATTATATAGATCATTGCAGGCACTAAAATAAATGCACCACCCACACCCATTATTGCAGCTATATATCCTACAACAAGACCAATAATAATTGGCGTAAAAGCACTTTCATACAATTTAGATTTTTTAAACCTCATTCTAAACGGCAAGCCGTGAATCCAATAATGAGAATGGAGTTTTTTCTTTACAATAATTTTTCTTCTCGCTCTATCAATTTCAGTAACACCCTGAACAAGCATTATTGTTCCAATTATTGCTAAAATATACATATAAGATAATGAAATAACGATGTTAATTTTTCCAATATCTTTAAAATAAGAAAATGTAATTATTCCTAATATAGTTCCTATTGCACCTCCTATAACAATCATAAATCCCATTTTATAATCTAAAGTACCTTTTAGATAATGTGTTGTAGAACCTGAAATTGATGTACCTAAAATATTATTTGCTTCATTTGGAACTGCATAAGCTGGGGGAACACCTAGAAAAATTAAAAAAGGCGTCATTAAAAAACCACCTCCTACACCAAACAAACCTGAAAGAACACCAACTACTAAACTAAGTATAAAAATTAAAGGAAGATTCACATAAACTTCTGCTATTGGAAGAAAATACTCCATATAACTAACTAATCTCCTAAGATATTATTGTCAACTAATAGATTAAATATTAAAAAAAGTTCCAAGAAGAATTAGTCCCCAATACGCCGCTAATCCAAAATAAATTGCTGATTTTGTATTGATAAATGATTGAAAACTAGGAAGCTGCTTAACATATGTTTTAATATTTTTTTGAAAATAGTTAAGCATACGCAGGAATTACACCTGGTTAAGAAATTTTGCAAGTATATTTTAAGAAATATTTAAAAAAATTTTTTTAAAATATTGTAGCTCCAAAAACTTTTATGAGACCACCTTCTTCTCCCAAAACTAGCCGACCTAGAAATTCTCCTGGTATCTTCGAACTAGTCTGTTTATATAAAATTGTTACATGCTGTCCTCTTTTGAGACATCCAAATGCTTTGCAGCCTTCGTTTAGTGAAGATATAAGGTCATTGCTAGCCCATTGTTTACCAAGTTCTACTTCATTAGCTCCATAAAGCATCTGTGATGAAAAATCTCTAGTAAAACCACCGTAGTCTTTTATATTTGAAGACTTAACCAAGTTTGTCCATATTGGTTCAGCAATTTTAATTATTTCCTCATCTGGCTTATCTAAAAGGCTCATTAATAAACTTATGAAGCTTCTTTCTTCTCTTTTTCGTCAACAATATGATAAACTGGTGCCTTCTCCATGGTGAACTTTCCAGTCTTTGGGTCTCTTCTTGATAAAGTTAAACAATGCCAATTTTCATCATCAAGTTTCATATAATCGCCTCTGTAATAATATCCTGGCCAACGTGTTTCTTGTCTAAATAGAGTGTGTTCGGTTACACATTGAGATGTAAGTGTTCTGTGTTTTAACTCCCAAGCCCTCATAAGTTGATGATAATCTTCAGCACCAACCTTCTCGAGGTCCTCTTGCAACCATTCTAACAACTCTAGTCCTTTTTTAAGAGTATTTTCATTGGTCATGTAATTATATGATATCCCTCCAACGTACTCATCCATAATTTTTTGTAGACGTTGAAGACCTTGAATTGGAGATATATAGCTTGGAGAAACTGTTCCGCCAGTAATTTCGTTTCTTCCGACAGTATAATTTTCTAAGGGTTTAAATATAATCTCCTTGAAATTTTCACACTGTTTATCACTTATTTTTATATCCTTTGCTTTCTCTTCTTCTATATATTTAACGGCCGCTTTTGCTGCTAATCGTCCTTCAGTAAATGATCCAGATGAAAATTTATGTGCACTTCCTCCAACTGTATCTCCAGCACCAAATAAACCTTCTACAGTTGTCATTCTGTTATATCCCCAAAAATACTCTGGGGGAGCAATATCTTCTGGTCCACTAACCCATGCTCCAGAACAAGTTGCATGAGAACCCATAACGTAAGGTTCAGATGTAGTTAATTCAGGATTTGTATATTTTGGATCAATATTTTGAGAAGCCCAAACTACAGCTTGACCAACAGTCATACCCAAGAAATTTTCCCATCCAACTGTTTCTAAATGAGGATCTTGAAACGCTTCTTTTGTAACCATATGAATTGGTCCACCACCTGCCATAACTTCTTGAATAAAAGCATGATTACGTAAGCATGTTGGCGTTGGATGATGATCTATATATTCTCCAACTAATTCTTTTGTCTTCTCATACCATTTTTTTTCATAATTCTCACCATTTGCATTTTGGGTATAAGTTTTTAAATGTAAAAAATAAGCTCCTACAGGACCATAACCATCTTTAAACCTACATAGAACAATTCTATTTTCCATTTGAGTCATTTTTGCTCCAGCTTCAATTGGAAGAGCGTAAGCTGATCCGTTACTCCAAGGAGCATACCAAGTTCTTCCCATTCCTTCACCAACAGCTCTAGGTTTAAAAATGTGCGATGCACCACCAGCTGCAACTATTACAGTTTTTGCTCTGAAGACATAATAGTCTCCAGTTCTCATATTAAATCCTACGGCTCCGCCTACTCTATTTTCTTTTTCTTCATCCATAAGCAGATGAGTAATCATAATCCTGTTGTAAATTTTATCTGCAGATTTTTTTGCTGCTTCAGCTACTATTGGTTTATAACTTTCACCATGAATCATTATTTGCCATTTACCTTCTCGTTGGTAACGGCCAGTTTCTTTATTCTTCATCATTGGCAAGCCCCACTCATCAAACATATGCACTGTTGAATCTACATGACGTGCCATATCATAACCAAGATCTTCTCTAACTAAGCCCATAAGATCATTTCTTGCGTATCGAACATGATCCTCAGGTTGATTTTCTCCCCATTGCATTCCCATATAACAGTTAATTGCATATAGACCTTGTGCTACAGCACCACTTCTGTCTATATTTGCCTTTTCTACACAGATAATTTTTAAATTTCTTCCCCAGTGTCTTGCTTCGAAAGTTGCACCTGTTCCGGCCATACCTCCACCTACTACAAGAATATCGCAGTCTTCAACTATAGTTTTTCTAGCCATTAATAATAAACACCTTTTTTAAACGCACTTTTTTCGACTTTAGGAAGTTCTTTATTAGTATTTAAACCTTCAGGCTCTGAATAAAGAATTTGTGAATTTATTTCTCCTTGGTTCGGTTTGTCTCCATCTGCAAGTTTTGGAATAAATTTTCCCCAAGGTTTTGTTGTTATTGGAGATACAAAATCTTTTACTGTTCCATTTCTAAATTTTATCTTCCACGAGATTGTTCCTTTTTCCTCTTCTCTTCTTACTCTCACGCTATGACCCATAGGAGCAAAGTCTGCATAACCACGAACATCAATTGCATGGTTAGGACATGCTTTAACACATGAATAACATTCCCAGCAAAAGTTTGGTTCTATATTTTTTGCACGTCTAATAGTTTCATCTATGTGCATAATATCAGAGGGACAAATATCTACACAGTGGCCACAACCATCACAACGAGTCATGTATACAAAAGTTGACATAATTTATTTTATTCCTTTCAAAATCATATTAATAATGTTTTGGATTCTCTCTGCTTATACCTAATCCAAATTGTTTTGGGGCATCTGCTTCGGGTGGCAAATTGTCTCTGGACCCGTCTGCTTCTGCTAAATTTTTTTGTATCGCTGCTCCTGGTTTATAAAACATATGTGCAAATTTAGACCAATATACTCCTCCAAATAAAACTAGATTTGAAATAATAAATAAAACTAAAAATACTTTATCATCCCATCTATCGTTTAAATTTAATGATTGTAAATAAGACCAAATTAAACCTGTTAAAGATGATGCTACAAGAGCAAGAACAAATAAATCAGCTTTAATAATTCTATACCAAGGTTGAGCCTCTGAATAAACATCCACTCTTAAAAAAAACCAAAACCATCCTCCCCCTACAACTGTCATGATAGCACCAACATGCCAAATGATAGGCCAAAAAGACGGTGTATCTGAAGAAGGACTTGAGTAACAAAAAATCATTATTGCTGATCCTACCCAGAATAAAATTGTTCCATACATCCCAAGCAAATGAGCCGCTCTTCTTTTGCCAGCTCCAAGTTCAGAAGTAGTAGCTATATCACTAACTATTGTTTTTGAAATTACAGATATTCTTTCCCCTGTGCTTAAAGTTTTTGTTGCTGATAGTTTTGCTTTTTTTGCATTTTCAAAAAAATATTTAACATTTTTTTTATGTATAATATCTACAAGGGTACCTACAACAATTAGAACAACCATTAATACAACAAAAGACTGCATAAATAATGGAGATACAGTTTCAGCTAATATTGCAAATGGATTAACAGATAGCATATGATTTTTCCCTTTCGAATAAAGTATTTAGTATAGTTAACAAAATAGATCAACCTTGGATTATGGTCATTTAGTATCGTTAATATATGAAAATTTATTTATTTTTTCTGATATAATGTTGTTTTGATGGAATTACTCCTCTTACTCCTCCCTGCGGATTAAACACATCACCTTTTCTTCTTGGAATCAAATGAATATGACAATGCATAATAGATTGACCCGCGACTTTGCCAGAATTTATTCCAATGTTAAACCCTTTCACAGTTTCATCATCATTTTCTACTCTGCTCTTAATTTTTTTTATTAATTGATCACATCCTGTAACTTCTTCTTCAGATAATTCAAAGTAATCCTTTACATGTCTTTTTGGGATAATTAAGCAATGTAGACTTGAAACAGGATATGAGTCAAAAGTTGCATAAGCAAATTCATTTTCATCAATTATGTCTTCATTTTTTGTTTTACAAAATAAACAAGGATTATTTGGGTCTTTCATAAATTTTTAAATATTTTTTAATTCAGTTTTATAAATCTTTGAAAGTTTATTAAATATTTTATAACTTTTTCTTTTCCATATATTATTTTCAATTGATGAAACTGATACTATACCTTTTCCAGACCCAACAACTAAGATTTCATCGAAACTATTAATATCTTTTATAAATATTTTTTTGAAATTTATTTTAATCTTTTTACTAAAAAACTTAATTGTTGTACCCATGTAACAATCTTTGCTGGGTGAAAATATTTTACTACTTTTAACGAACAATAAATTAGATGTGCCAGTTTCTAATATTTTGTTTCCTTTATAAAGAGCTATATCAAACTTTGTAACATCTAGTTTACTTAGTATTTTTAAAATTTTTTTGTATTTTAAGTTTTTATAAGCAGCATCTACTCGTTTATAGTTTAATAGCTTAAGTTTGAAATTAGATTTGGGTATTGGCCTTTTACGCAAAGAAATGGAAATAATTTTATTATTTGAAGCAACTCTTAATAAATGGTCGTAATTTTTATTTTTTTTTAAATTCAATTTAATTAATTTTAAAATATTTTTTCTTAAATTTTTTTTTTTAATATTATATTTATTTAGTGATTTGATTAAATTATCTATGTGAATTTTATAAAATAGAATTTTCGCGGATCTACCTATGACACGCATAGTAGTAAAGATACCATATCCATTCCAAAGATCATTAAATTTGACTTCTTTAAGATCTTTATGAAGATAAGATTTTTTTAATAATAAAGTTACCATTTTCTGTTAAAAAAGATTCTGGATGAAACTGAAAACCATATACATTATTTTCTTTATTTTCGATAGCCATTGGAATGTTTGATTTAGCACATCTCATCGTTATTTTTATATTATTTGACTTATACGGCTCATACAATTTTAAAGAATGATACCGTCCAACTTTAAATATTTTATTTTTTTTAAATAATTTACTTTCATTTGTTACTTTTACTTTTGACTGATAGCCATGAAAAATATTTTTTTGCTGTACTATTTTACCTTTTTCATTAAATAAAATTTGCTGATAACCAAGGCAAATTCCTATAATTTTCTTTCTCCCTTTGTATTTTTTATAAATCTTTGATGTTAATGGATAATCTTTTGGCGACCCTGGTCCAGGAGATAAAACAATTGTGCTAGATTGATCTAACTTTTTTTTATTAATATTAAAATAATTGGAACAATAAACTTTATCAAATTTCGAAAATTGATGAACAACATTCCAGGTAAATGAGTCTTGATGATCAATGATATAAATCATTTATAAAGCTCCAATAAAGATTTTGCTTTTATAAAGTTTTCATTAAATTCTTTTTTAGACGAACTGTCTAAAACAACACCAGAGGCTGCTGAAATTTCTGAAATATTTTTATAATTTAAAATTGATCTTATAATTATATTAAATTTCATATCCTGATTAAATTTGATGTATCCAAAACTACCTGTGAATATATTTCTATCTTCTGTTTCTTGTTTATTTAAAAGTTCAAGAGTTCTAATTTTTGGACAGCCAATAACTGAACCCCCTGGCATCATTGATTTTATTATATTTTTTGGAGTAGTATTTTTTTTTAATATACCCTGTATTGATGTAACGTAGTGAAAAAGGTGTTTGTATTCCTCTACATATTTTTTCTTCAATATTTTTACTGATCCTGACTTACATATTCTTGATAAATCACTTCTTTCCATGTCAACAATCATGTTGTGTTCTTTTGTTTCTTTTTCATTATTTCTGAAAAAATTTAGTGCTTTAATTTTGTTAATTTTTTTACTTTTTTTAAGAGTTCCGGCAATAGGTTTGGTAATAATCTTATTTCCTATCTTATCAATAAGGGTCTCAGGGGAACAACTTACTATGGAAAAGTTTTTGTCTCTAATCATAAAAGATTCAGGTGATGAATTTATTTTCATTAATTTCCAAAAAAAATTGACTGGGTTAATTGTTGATTTATTTTTATATTTAGTACAAATTTTAATTTGATACGTCTCTCCTTGTCTTATTTTTTTTGAAAATAAATCAAATATTGTTTTATATTTTTTATAATTAATATTTGTTTTAAAAGGAGTTAAGATCTGAGTTTTATTAAAGAAACTGTTGAATTTGTGTTTTTTGATTGTAGATATAACTTTTATATCTTTTCTTATCTTAATTAATGTTTCTGGTTTGTAAAAAATACCCTTATAAAAATTAAGTTTTTTTTGATTTTTAATTTGAATATTTAATAAATTACAAAGAATTTCATATCCAAAAAATCCTATTAAAAGATCAGTCTCTTTTTTAAATTTTTTACTCTTAAAAGAATTAAAAAAATTATTTATATTTTTATTTGTTAATATAATTTTTTTTGAAAAATCAGTATAAAGATTATAACCATCATGAACTTTATAAATTATCAAGGGCTTATCAGAATGATATAGCCTTTCTAAATAAGGATTAAATTTCAGATGTTGCGAGCTGTTGTCTTTCAATTGCTTTCTCTTTTATTGGTAAATGTATCAATCCTGCAAATAAAGATAAAGCGATAGAAATGTACCATGCATAATCAAGTGAACCGTATAAATCATGAAATAAACCACCAAGATATGCTCCTAAAAATGAACCAACTTGATGACTTAAAAAAACAAAACCATATAATAAAGTTATGTATTTTGTTCCAAATATATGACCAACTATTCCATTTGTAGGTGGTACTGTAGCTAGCCAAAGAAATCCAAAAGTTGTTCCAAAAATTAGCGCATTAATTACGCTTGGTGGCATAAAGACAAAATAAATTATTGAAACACCCCTCAATAAATAAATTGCACTTAATAGTTTTTTCTTAGAAATTCTTGTTGATAAATAACCACTGCTTAAAGTACCAAAAATATTAAATAATCCAATTAATGCAAGTATTGCTGTTGCGGTCCAATCCTCTAGACCATTATCTCTTATGTGCATTGGAATATGAGTTGCTACAAGAGCTATATGCCATCCACAAACAAAAAAACCTAAAGTTAAATAATTAAAACTTTTATTTGAAAAAGCCTCTTTGGTTGCTTCCATTGCTGTTTGTTTATTTTCATGTTCATTTTTATTTTGTTCCATTGGAGTTGAAAGAAAATAAGCTATAATTAAACCTGCAATAATCATTATGCCAAAAATAACCAATGTGGTGTTCCATCCAAATTCTAATAAAGTGTATCTAGTATACATAGGAGAAATAAAATAACCAAATGAGCCCGCAGCTGTTACTATTCCAGTTGCCATAGTTCTAGTATTTAATGGGAAGTGTTTTGCTACTATTGAAACAGGGATACTTATTGCTGTAGCACCTAAACCTATACCAATGAGAATTCCAATATCAAAAGTAAACCATGATCCGGTATTAGGCCCATAATTTAAAAGATAGAGTCCAGCTAAATAAAATAAAAATCCAATTATTACAGCAATTCTTCCACCATATTTATCGGTAACTGCACCAAAAATAGGACCCAATAAACCCCAAAACAATAATTGAACACCCATTGCAAAACCAAATTGAGTTTGGGTAATATCAAGATCAATTTCGAAATCAAAAAAAAATAAGCCAAATGTTTGTCTAATACCTAAAGAAACAATTACGACTAAACATGCGGCTATTAAGGTAACTAAAGCTGTTTTATTTGGAAAAAAATTTTTTTCAATCATTTTATATATCTCAGAGATTTTTTTAAATCATTAATCAGATCTTTTGGATCTTCAAGGCCAATATGAAGTCTTACTAAATGTTCATTTTTTTCCAAGCCTAGATATTTTCTATTTCCTAATTCTCTAAATTCTTGCTGTAATGCCAAACTTTCAAATCCACCCCAACTATATCCATAACCAAATAATTTTAACGAGTTAACAAATTTAAGAACAGACTTTTTTCTTTTAGCCTTTATTTTTAAACCCATTAATCCAGATGCTCCTGAATAATATTTTTTCCACATCCTAAAGTTATATGAGCCTTTTTTATATGGATATAAAAGTTTAATTTTTTTATTTTTAGATAAAAAATTTGCTATTTTTTTTGCATTTTCTTGATGTTTATCTAAACGAACATCTAGCGTTCTAAGTCCTCTAATTATAAGATAAGCATCATCTGGACCTAATCTTAAACCAGTTATTTTGTTGGCTTTTTCAACATGTTTAAAAACTCTTTTATTAACAGCTAAACTTCCACCCATTACATCAGAATGACCTGAATAATATTTTGTAGCAGATACAATAGACATATCAAATCCTAGTTTAATAGGTTTTAAAAAATATGGTGTAGCCCAAGTATTGTCTATAGCTGTAAACAATTTATATTTTTTGGCAATTGAAACTATTTTGGACAAATCTTGAAATTCAAAAGAATTGCTACCAGGACTTTCAACATAAATTAATTTTGTTTTAGAGGTCAATTTATTTTTTAAAGTATTTAAATCATGAGGATCATAAAAAATTGTTTTGATGTTAAATGGTTTAAGAAATTCTTGAGTTAGAAGTCGTGTTGGATAATAAACTGGATCAGCAACTAATATTTCATCACCTGGGCGAACAACACTAAAAATTGATAAAAAAACTGAACCAAAACCTGTTGGAGTTAAAAATACATGGTGACATTCCTCCATTTCTTTTAACATTTTTTGTAAAATATAAGTTGTTGATGTTCCTTGTCTACCATAATCAAAATGTCCGCCTGTAGGGTTTTTTTTCCCTTTAGCTTGAGTTTTTCTAAGTTCATTCATAGTCTTAAAGATAATCGTAGAAGCCCTAACTACTGGAGGATTTACTGACTGATTGTAGTAATCTTTTGCAGTATGTTTTAAAAAGGTTTTAAAAGATTTGTCCATAAAAAATTTGATATGTAATAACGACAATGCTATATCCCACAAATATGTCAATAAAATTATAAAATGAGGTAAAAATGGGATATCCAAAAAAACATAGAGGCCGTAGAAAAATGGGCTCAAAAAAAAGAAGAGCAAGAAAAAAGAATAAGAAAAAATAATTTAACTTAGAATGGATAGTATTAATAAGGTTAAATCCATAAGTATATGGATTTTTTTAATTCCCTTTGTGGCGGTAAATACATGCTTAATTTTAATAACATCTTTTCACGATTTATTTCCAAATAAAGAAGATATTCTTATTGGTTTAATATTTCCTTATTTTGACGGTGGTGCATCAATAAGCAGAACGGCTAGAGTTTTTCCAACTTATTTAATTTTTAAACCTGCAATGTTTTTAACAGCTTACCTATTAATAAAATACTGGATTCATAATAAAAAAATTATTCTTTCAATTTATGGAGAGCACAAGTTCGTTAAAAAATTTCTATATTTTGGTATCGCATCTGCGATTTGTTTAGTACTTCACTCGATATTTTTGGGCATAAAATATGACTATGATCTATATAAATTATTTAGAAGAATAATAATGTTAATGTTTATTATTTTTGAAATTGTAGCTCAAGCTTATTTAGTTGCAACTTTATATTCATTTAGGGACAAGTTATTAAATGTCATTAACCAAAAAATACTATTAATAAAAATTATTTTGGTTAGCTTCTTAATAATCGTAGCCGTAATAAGTATTCCGATAATAAGTTTACCAGGTGATACATTTCTTAATTTGAATCTTAAATCTTTTAAACACGCTTTGGAATGGGATTACTTCTTAGGTGTAATTTCTTTTTATTTACTAACTTTCTTTATGTGGAAAAAAAGATAATTTTACTTTGTTATCCACCCTCCACCTAAAACTTTATATCCTATTTTATTTTTAGAATAAAAAACACAAGCTTGTCCTGGTGAAATTCCATACTCATCCTCTAATAATTTAATATTAGCCATATCATTATCATAATCTAAATTAGCTTTAATTAATCTACCTGTAGATCTAACTTTTACTAAGATTTCTTCCTTTAACTCGCTTGGTTCACATAATAGATTTATATTTTTTAATTTTATTACTTTTTGAGATAAATGTTTTTTATTACCTACAATAATTTCATTTTTTTCAGCATTTATTTCAATTACATAAAGTGGTTCTTTATCTGAAACTTTTATTCCACGTCTTTGTCCAATTGTAAAATTTATAATACCTTCATGAACACCTAATACTTTTCCATCTAAATCTTTTATATTTCCTTTTTGATAGGCATCAGGTCTGAATTTTTTTATAACAGAGGAATAATCACCATTTGGAACAAAACATATGTCTTGACTATCTGGTTTATCCGCAACATTTAAGCCTAACTTTTTAGCAATTTCTCTTGTTTCGTTTTTTAACATTCCGCCAAGAGGGAATCTCAAATAATTTAATTGTTCTCTTGAAGTATTAAATAAAAAGTAACTTTGATCTCTATTGTCATCTATAGCTTTATACATATTTGTTTCATTATCTGTAGTAACACTTTTTACGTAATGACCTGTAATTAATGCATCAGCATTTAATTTTTTTGACTCTTCAAATAAATCTTTAAATTTTACAGTTTGGTTACATTGCACGCATGGAATTGGTGTCTCACCTTTTAGATAACTTTCTACAAAATTATCTATAACACCTGATTTGAATTTATTTTGATAGTATAAAATTTTGTGCTCAATGCCCAAACTGTCAGACACTCTTTTTGCATCTAAAATATCTTGTCCAGCACAACATTGTTTTGATTTTGAAATTTCTTTATTATCATCATACAGTTTTAGAGTAATTCCAATAACATTATAACCTTCTTCTTTCATAATTCCAGCAACAGTAGATGAATCAACACCTCCAGACATAGCTACTACTACTGTTGTATCTTTTGGATCTTTATTTAACCCTATTGAATTTTTTTTATTACTCATAGATGGTATTTATACTGATTTCTATTATAAGGTACATAAAATGATTTTAGAATTTGAACCTGGAGATAAAGTAATTAATCCTCTAAATAAAGATTGGGGAATTGGACAAGTACAATCAATAATTAATAATAAAATTACCGTTAATTTTCAAAATGTAGGAAAAAAAGTAATTAATGCAGAAAATATCGAACTAGAAAAATTTAAAAATGATGGTTGAAGAAGAAAAGAAAAAAATTATTGAAAAACTAGTGCCTTTATTTGAAAAAGCTGGAAGAATTTGCCTTGAATTAAGAAAACAAGGATTAAAAAAAGAAATAAAAAAAGACAATACACCAGTTACTAATGGTGATATTGAGGTAAATAACTTAATAACAAATGAAATAAAAAAAATAACGCCTAATATTCTTATTATATCAGAGGAAACTTTTACAAATAAAACTAATAAAAATTTAAAAAATTTTTGGTTAATAGATCCTATAGATGGTACATACGATTATATAAATAATAGAGATGAGTTTACAATCAATGCAGGGTTGATCATAAATAACAAACCTGAAGCTGGAATTATTTATGCACCAGCAAAAAAAAGATTATTCTACTCCTATTATCAAGGAAAGTGTTTTGAAATATCAGATAATAAAAAAAAATTACTTGTCTGTAAAAAGAAATCAGGCAAAGGTAAAGTAAAAGCTGTATCGTATTCGCATGAATTAAAACCGCAAATTAAAGATTGGTATAATAGATTTAATGTTACAGAGCATGTGAAAATGAAAAGTTCATTAAAGTTTTGTGTTATTGCATCAGGTGAATATGATTTATATGTTGCCGAACCTAGAGCTTGTGAATGGGATATAGCTGCCGGTCATGCTATATTAAAACATGCAGGCGGATCTATTACTGATTTTGAAAATAACGAAGTTTTGTATGGAAAAAAAAATTTTAAAAATCCAAGTTTAATTTTAAAAAGATCAAATTTACTTTAATGAGTGAGCAATTAAGAATAATATTAATAATTATTGTATCTGTATCAATTTTTGGTCTTTTAGTTTTTGTTTTTGTAAAAAACTATATTAAAAATAAAATTAATTATTATCTCAATCAAAAAAATAAAAAACTAAAGTAGATTTATTATTTTTGAATACTCACTTTTATTCAAATCAATAACTTTTTTTGAGGTATCAAAATCAAAACCAGATCTTGCCAAAATTCCCATATCTTTTTTATAGAATAATGGTCTATTATTTTCATCTCTTGCAGGACCAATTCTTTTTTTTTTGCAAACTTTTATAGCGGAAAAAAAATCTTGATCTTCGTTGTTAGCAATAATTTCATCTAAAGTACTTTTGATATACTTATCTTTAATTCCTTTTGAAAATAAATAACTTCTAATTTTATTAATTGAATTGCCTCTTTGAATTAAACTTTTTGCTTTTGAATTTGAGTAGAATTTATCATTGATAAACTTTGTTTTTTCTAAATCATCTAAGACAGCATTTATTAAATCATTGATATTTGATTTATTAACACTTGATACCTTAGAATTAAGATATTTTTTCAATAAATAAGTCTTTACTTGTTGTTTAGATGGTGCGTATTTTTCAATATAAGCAAAAGCAAAATTACGCATTTCCTCAATAGTAGCTTCTAAATTTTTTTTTTTATTTTTAATAGGAATCATTAATTGTTGTAATATAATACATTTTCTTATGACCGAACAAATTTCTATATTCTTTACAATTGATATGATTTTTTTGTGGATAAATATTGGTGTAATTCCATTCTGGTTTATTTTAATGTTTTTCCCAAATTCAAAAGTTTGTGGTGTTTTTGTTAGTTCAATTTTTCCAATTTTTACTCTAAGTGTTATTTATCTTTATTTAGTTTATTATTTTTTTATTTCTGAATACGATTTTACACAAAATTTTAGGTTGTATTTAGGTTTGGATTCCTTAAGCAAATTATTCAGTGAAACAGGTTTTCTAATTATTTTTTGGACGCACTTTCTTGCAATTAACTTATTTTGTGGCTCATGGATAGTTAGTGATAGTAGAAAATTTTCTATATCTAAAGTTCTTATTTTTATTCCTCTTATAATAACTTATTTTACTGGTCCTATAGGTGTTTTTATTTATTGGTTAATAAGAATTTTTTATGCAAAAAGAATATCTCTTTTTGATTAAGTTTTAATTTTAAAACCTTTTTGTAACATTAAACCAAAACCACCTTCTACATGAGATACATTTTTAAAGCCCATTTCTTTTAATGTTTTCGCTGCTAGTGCAGATCTGCCTCCAGCTGCACAAAATAATACTGTTTCTTTATTTAAATCCATTTGATTATTTTGAACATATGCACTTTCGGGATGAATAGAAAATTCTAATAAGCCCCTTGGTATATGAAAAGAGTTTTCAATGGCTCCAAGCTTTTCCAATTCAACTCCGTCTCTAATATCAATTAAATTACATTTTTTTTCACTATTTAATTTCATTGCTTCTTCAGGAGTAATGGTTTTTACTTCATTTAAAGCTTCTGAAACAAGAGTTTGTGGTGATTTAATGCTCATAATATTGTAAATAAAATATCATAAACAATATAATGAAAAAAAGCATCATAAAAAAATTATTTATTAAGCTCTCTAAAATAATGGGCTATGAAATAATTGATCAAAATAGTTTTACATCCCCAACACTTGATAGAGATTTAAATAAAGATCTTTCAAAAATTAACAAAAAATCAATTGTTCTTCCTTTAGGTGAAGTTAAAATTTCTAGAAAAGTTAAATCTATTCTAATTCTGTTTAGAACAAACAGTAATATTGAAATATGGGATCAAAACAAAAAAAGATTATTTGAATTTCCAAAAATTGAATATACTTTAAGGTCATTAAATTCACTCTTAAAATCAATTAGGTTTAGTAAAGAAAAATATCCTGAAATAAAGATAAAATTTATAATAATTGACGATAATACTAATGAAAATAATTTAAATAAAATTAAAAATCTAACTAATAATAATAATTTTGAGATAAGTTTTATTAAAGTTGATCACGATAAATATAGAGAATTAATTAAAACACAGAAAAATGATCAAACATACTCTAACCTAGCAAGCTTATTTTGTTGTTACGAAATTGCTAAAAAAAATACTGATGATTTAGTTTTTTTTGTTGAAGATGATTATCTTCATTTTGAGCCAATGATGGAAGAAATGATAGCTTCATACGAAAGAATATCTTCTCAATTAAGTAATGATATTTTTATGTGTCCCGCAGATTACCCTTATTTATATATGAATAATCAAAAAACTAATATTTTAATTGGCAATAAAAGGCACTGGAGAACAGTTAGTGAGACTTTATGTACATTTATGACCAGCAAAGAACTAATAGAAAAATATTGGGATAACTTTTATAAAACCTGTCTTGATAGACATGATCCATTTGAGAAATATATAAATGATATTTACAATAAGGAAATTTGTGTATCTCCGTTAAAAAGTTTATCTGTGCATTTTACTAATATTAATTCCAGCTATGGATTATCACCATTTATTGATTACAAAAAATTATGGGATGAGAGTGAGTAATCTCTAAAATCTCTTTTTGTTTAAAAAGGGGGAAAGTTAGAAAACTTGATAGATTTTTAAGGGGCTTTCTTTGTTTAGAAAACATGGAGAAGAAAACCCCTTTATCAATTGATCAATTGATTAATTGATTCTTTAATCTCTTATTGCATACGCGATTACACCTGTTTCAGTAACATCAGTACCTTTGGTTTCTCCTTCTTTACTTAATCTAATACCGAAAGTACTTTTCATTGTGAACCAGATAATAAATGAAACTGTAAATACAAAAGTATTTATTGAAACTATACCAAGTAATTGTGCACCAAACGAAGCATCGGAATTTGTAATTGGTACTGCTAAAGTTCCCCAGATACCAGCAAACAAGTGAGCAGGTATAGCTCCTACAACATCATCAATTTTCATTAATAATAATAACTTGGTTCCGTAAATAACTATAATTCCGCCTACAGCACCAATTAAAATTGCCGCATAAGGTGAAGGCATTAAAGGTTCTGCAGTTATTGCTACCAATCCACCTATACACCCATTTAACATTTGAATTACATCTGTTTTTCCCAATACAATTCTTGTTATAATAGCAGCTGACATAACACCACCAGCACCTGCCAGGAATGTATTCAAAAATATTGTTGATACTGCAATTGCATCAACAACTGTATCCATTGCTAGTTGAGAACCACCATTAAAACCAAACCAACCCAGCCATAAAATAAATATCCCGAGTGTAACCAATGGAATTGAGGATGCTGCAAAAGGCTTAATTGGCGCAGGCTCACCAGTTTTCGTAAATCTACCTAATCTAGGACCAAGCAAAATCACACCAGCTAAAGCTGCTGCACCACCAGTTGAGTGAACTAAAGTTGATCCAGCAAAATCTGAAAAGCCAGTTGTTGATAACCAACCACCTCCCCATTGCCATCCCATGACAATTGGATAAATAATTCCGGATAATATTCCTGCAAATAGGAAGAACGGCCATAATTTAATTCTTTCAGCCATTGTACCTGACACAATCGAAACTGTTGTTGCACAAAAAACCATTTGAAAATACCAATCTGATCCATCCGAATATCCAGTATCTATTTTACTTGAATCTGACCATGGAGCAAAATTTCCAATATATCCACCTTCTGGTATTCCATAAGCCAAGTTGTATCCAAACATCCAAAACATTATTCCAGCAATTGAAAATAAACCAATATTTTTAGCACAAATTACAGAAACACTTTTTGATGTTACCATTCCAGCTTCTAGCATTGCAAAGCCTGCCGCCATAAACATAACAAGAAATCCACAAACTAAAAAAAGAAAGGTATTTAAAATAAAACCTACTTCGGCAGAAACTTTTGTCTCTGCGTAACCTACAGTGGTCATATTTAGTAAAAAAAATAAAATTACTAAAGGACCAATTAATTTTTTGTATAAATTTGACATTAGTCTTTTTTTATAAAGAAATTCTTTTATTTAAAAAAAATTAAAAAAGTAATGTTGATACGGAAAAATAGCTATGCAGATCTTGCATATAGTAACAGCCTTATTACAATTTGTAACAAGGCTGTTAAAACTTAATTATTTATTGAATACTTCTTTAAGTGCTTTAGCAGGTAAAAATTTTACTTTTTGAGAAGCAGCTATTTGAATTTGTTCTCCTGTTCTAGGATTACGTCCAATTCGTGCTTTTCTTTTGGCCACTTTATATGTACCAAAACCAGCAATTTTCACAGAATCATCATTTTTTAATGCATCTAGAATAGTGTTGGTAATTGTATCAAAAGTACGCTCAGCATCAGCTTTGCTTTGGTTTAAAGAACCAGCTAATTTAGCGACTAATTGTTTTTTGTTCATTTTTAGCTCCGGTTATTAGGTTGTTGAATATAATTAACATAATCCTTTATTTTTCAAGCTTTTTTTTAGTATATATTTTTTTTATACCCACAATATATTGTGATCTAAAAGTATTGATTTTATTAGTTTTTTTAGATTAAAAAAATGGCTTAAAATAAGCCTAAATCTTTAAGATCATTAAATGTTGCAAAAAACATTAAAAAAAGGAGCAAAAACATTCCGATTCGAAAAAAACCCTCTTGTGTTTTTTGACTTAATGGCCTTCCTAAAATCTTTTCAAATCCATAAAACATTAAATGACCTCCGTCTAGAAGAGGTATTGGAAATAAATTAATTAAACCCAAGCTTATAGAAATATAAGCCATAATACTTAGAAAGGGAACAAATCCAATTTCAGCTACTTGACCAGTAATTTTGGCAATTCTAATAGGTCCTCCTAATTGAGAACTATCTCCAGATCCGCCAATTATCGAGCCTAAGTATTTTAATGATGAAATACACACAAAATAAACCTCATTTATTGAGTAATATAGAGCTTTCGCTGGTCCTAATTTAATATGGTTTATTTCGTTATTAAATGGGCTTAATTTAATTCCAACAATTCTTTTTTTAACTTTATTTCCCATATTATCTTCATCCTCAATAATATTAGGTTTTACCTTTAATATTAATTCATTTTCAAATCTTTCTATTTTGAAATCTATAAATTCTGAAGTAGACATAGTTATTAACTTAGAAACATCCAGAATACTTTTTACTTTATTTCCGTCAATTTCTAAAATTAAATCATTTTTTTTTAGTCCTGCAATTTGTGCTGGACTTTCACTTTGAACTTCGTTGATCATAGCTGGGGTGAAATCTTTGCCTATAAACATGTAAATTGATAAGAAAATAACTATTGCTAATAGGAAATTTGCAAAAGGGCCAGCGGCTACAATAATTGCTCTTTGATATAAAGGTTTTAGTACAAATAATTTTTTTTGATCTTCAGCTGAATATTTATTTATAATTTTTTCTTGGTCGGCTTGACTAAAAACGTTTCTATCTCCAAAAAATTTAACATAGCCGCCTAGTGGTATCCAGCAGATTTTCCATCTAGTTCCTGATTTATCATTCCATCCGAATATTTCTTTTCCAAATCCAATAGAAAAATCAGTAATACCAACACCAAATTTTTTTGCAAAATAATAATGACCGTATTCATGAATAAATACAACTACAAGAATTAAAACAATAAATGGAATAATAAAATTTAGCATTTAACTATATATATTTAATATTATTTAATTTTCCAAGTAAAAACAGGGGTAAATGTCGCTACTAAAAAAGACAGAAATAATAAAGATTTTGAGACAAAAGTAGGAAAAAAATCATAAGGAAACAAAATACCTACTAGAATAGATTTTGAAAAATCAGGGCTTGGAAAAAATAATAAACCTGTAGTTATTCCAATTACAATTGAAACATATGCGTTTTTTTCACTTATTGATTTAGTAAAAAAACTATAAAACACTGTTAGAACAGCAGAACAACAAAATAGATCTGCTAATAAAAATAGATATAAAATGCTTAAACCTTTAGATGCTACTACAAAAACGATAATTGAAAGTAAAATAATTAAATAATTTGAAAGTTTAAAATAATTTCCTTTAAAATTAATTATTTTGTTTCCATCAACAATAATTAGACTTGAAATTGCGTTAATTAGAGTATCGATACTGCTTATAGTTAATGATATTCCTAGAACTATTACTATCACTGAAAGCAAAGACGTTTGACCTTTAAATAGTAAAGAGAAAAAAGCAAGGTCAGGAATCACGTTTGAGTCTATTGATGCGGCAACTAAACCGCTAAAACCCATAAAAAAAACCACTGGAATAATTAAAAAAAATGAAATTAGTAAACTTTTTTTTAAAATAATGTTATTTTTTGCTGCATAAACTCTTTGCCAATTTCCTTGATGAAAAAGATTAGTTGCAGCAACAGCTATAAAAAAAGTTAAACCTGCAGTAAAATTTGATAAATATTCAATACTAAGTAAATTTGGTTTATTTGACTTTATAAATTCAAAATTAAATTGAGTGATATTAAAAGATAATAAAAAACTAATTGCAATTAATAGAAGTATCATTAATACAATAAATTGAATACTATCAGTAAATATTGAGGCTCTTAATCCACCATATAAAGTGTATGCTACTGAGGAAGTTACAACTATTAATGCTATTATCCACAAACTTGTTCCAGATATATAGTTAACTAATATTGATATAGCAGTAACTTCAGCAATTAAAAAAATTGCCATATAGAAAATAGTGAGAAATAAAATTAATTTAAATAACTGTTTACCAAATTTTAATCTTATAACTTCGATTAAAGTTTTTGCTTTTGGAAATGAATTTCTAAATTTTGACCCTAATGAAATTAAAATAAGCAATGGAAAAGCTGTTCCGAGAGCATATCCAATTACTGCACCTAAACCTCCCCAGGTAGCAGCTGAAGCAGGTCCAAATAAAATCCAAGCACCAAGTGCTGAAGAAACAAAACTAGAAGTTAATGAAAATATTCCAATATTTCTATTTGCAATTAAATAATTATTTAATCCTTTGTACTTCTTTGAATAATAAATTCCACTTACTAAGAATATAATACTTAAAATAAGAGTTAATAAAATTGCAGATGTTTGACTTAAAATGTTTATTGATATCATTTTCCCTTTCTGAATTATCGGACAGGTTCTTAGGGTTTGATCTCAGTCTTTCGACACCCCTTTTTCTTAAAAAAAACATTATAATTAAAAAAAAAGTATTATCCAATAAGAAATTAATCCAGATAAAATAGTTGCAATAACATTTTTTGAAAAATAACCTACAACAATCGCAACTATAGCACCAAAAATTTTTGGATCATTCATTTCTATAAAGACTTCATAATCATTAATAAAAATTGCTGGAAATATTATTGCAGGAAATACTGCAGATGGAACATAGGTTAATACAGCTTTAATTCTATCTCCTAGCATATCTCTGCTAATTAAAGCAATCATAGTCATTCTAGTGAAATAAGTTAATATTCCTGCAATAATAATTGATAGCCAGGTCATTTTTTTAATCTCAGTATTAATGCAGCAACAAACAAAGCAATAATGGGTGAAATAATTATATATGATTTAAATGGTGCATTGAAAAATATTAAGGAACTTATTCCACAAACAAGCATAACAATTACATGGTCAATTTTTTTTAAATCTTGGACAATAATAGCTATAAAAGTAAGAGGTATTGCAAATTTTAAACCAAGTTCTTCTGGTACGAATGATCCTAATATAATTCCAGCTAATGTCGAAATTTGCCAACAAACCCAGAGTGTACTTCCTGTACCAATTAAATGGTAATGCAAATATTGTTCATTTTTATTTTTTTTAAAGAATTTATTAGACTCAGCAAAACCTTGATCTACAACTAAATAAGAAATTAAAAGTTTTTTTATAAATGATAATTTTTCCAAATATTCTGATAAAACTGCTCCATATAACAAATGTCTTGAATTAATAACACCAACAGATGTGGCGGCAATCAAAGAAGAAGCACCACCTGATATTAATTGTAAAAATACAATTTGTGAGGCTCCGCCAAATATGACGATGGACATTCCATAGACTAAATATGGATTGAAACCAAGTTCAATACCAATTGCTCCACAAATAATTCCAAACGGAATTACTGAGAGCATATGCGGTGCAACATCCAACATCCCTCTAGTGAATAATTGTTTTTTTGAGAGCATTTATTTTAGTTTTATAAAAAACAAACTATATGCTCAAGATGAATTGGCCTTTTAATACCAAATTTATCATCTACTTCGTGTTGCTCCTTATGATGAGTATGAACAGCAACTGGTATTAACAATTTACTTGTAGTTTTAAGGGTATAAATAAAATTTGTACCTCTAAATTTTCTATCAACAACCTCTAATTTTAGATTACTATCATCATCGTGCTCTAAATCCTCTGGTTGTAGCAATAGTTGAACTTTTGATCCAGTTGGATAATGTTTTATAAAATTTCCTGTAATTAATCCTAAATCATCATTTTCTAATGAGTTATTACCTGTAACTTTTGCTGGAATAAGTATTCCTCTGTTTAGAAAATTTACAACTTCAATTGAATTTGGGAAATGATAAACATTATAAGGGTCATCGAATTGCTTAAGTTTTTCACCTAAAATAATTCCACATTTATTGCCTAAGTAGAAGGCTTCATAAGAGTCATGAGTTACAACTATTGTTGTTATTTTTAAGTCCTTCAAAATTTTTTTAAGTTGAACCTGAATTTCTTCTTTAAAACTTTGATCAACATTTGACAATGGTTCATCTAATAATAAAAGATCAGGTTGTGTAACTAAAGATCTTGCGAGTGCCGCTCTTTGCGCTTCACCTGCACTTATTTGATGAGGATATTTACTTAATATTTTTTCTATATTCAATAATTTAATTATTTTTTTTGGATTCAATTTTTTTTTTCCGTTTGGCTTCTTTGCTTCAGCACCTAAATAGATATTTTTTTCAACAGTATAATGGGGAAATAAACTATTTTCTTGAAATGATAGTGATATACTTCGATATTCAGGCTCTACATGATCTTGAGCTGAAGATAATAATTTATCTTTCAGTTTTATCGTGCCCGATTCAATTTTCTCTAACCCGGCTATAGTTCTTAAAATCGTAGTTTTACCAACACCAGAAGGTCCTAAAAGGCAAATTATATCTCCCTTGTTTTTAATACTAAAGGAAACATTTTTTACTTTAGTCTTTCCACCAACTCTAAAATTAACATTTTTAACTTCTAAATAATTTTTACTCATTATCAACTCTTAAAATATATTTTGACGTAAGTAAAATAAAGAAACTTGCGATAACTATCAAACATAAAGATGGTACAGCTGCAGCCTCCAGTAAATCTTCAGATGCAGAAATATATGCAGTTGTTGCAAAGGTTTCGAAATTAAAAGGTCTCAAGATTAATGTTATTGGCAATTCCCTTATTATTTCTAGTGAAATTAATATAACAACAAATAAAAGTGAATTTCTTAAGTAAGGTATATGAATATTTAAAAAAGTTTTTGATTTAGAATAACCAAGAAGATAAGCGCTTTCATCGACACAGATATTCATTTTTTCATAACCAGATTTTATTCCATTAAAGGCCAATGAATAAAATCTTATAAAATAAACAGTTACTAAACCTAAAATAGAACCAATAAATAATTTTTTAATTGATACTACTCCAAAAGATTTGACAAAATTTTCATCAAACCAAGCAATAAAAGTTATAAATGCTATAGCAAGAATCACACCTGGTATTGCGTAACCAGAAATTGATAAAGTTGACAAAATATTTAAAATTTTTTTGTTTGAAACTCTATTGCCATAATTAGATATTAAAGCAAAAAATATTAACACTAAACTTGATAAAGAAACAAGATATAATGTATTTAAAAAAAGATTTATTATTTCTAAATCGAAGAAATTTTCTGGAAATTTAATTGTCCAATATAACATTTGACTTAATGGAAATAAAAAACTTAAAAAAAATAGAATGAAACAAAATGAAAATGCAAAAAAAGATTTTAATCCATTAAGTTTAATTTTTTCTTTTTTCTTAAATCCACCTTTTGCTTCTAAATGGTATCTGGCTTTTTTCCTGGATAGATTTTCAGTTATAAACAATAGAAATATAAAAAGTAAAAGAAAAAAAGATATTCGATTTGCAAATGCCAAATCATCAAAGGTTATCCATGCATTATAAATGCCTGTTGTTAAAGTGTTTACTGAAAAAAAATCTACCGCTCCAAATTCAGCTAAAGTTTCCATAGCTACTAGTGACAAGCCAGCAACGATTGCTGGTCTAGCTGCAGGTAATATTATTGTATAAAATGATCTAAATTTTGAAAAACCTAAATTTTTGCCTAATTCTATCAAATTTTGTGATTGATACAAAAATGAAGATCTGGCTAGTAAATATACGTAAACATATAATGAAAATGATATAGATAATATTAGACCAAACATGCCACTGAATTTTGGGATATGTTTGTTGTAATTTCCTTCTCCAAATAAAAATTTTAAGATTGTAAATGCAGTTCCATAATTTTCAAAAAAAGCAAATAAAGAATAAGCATAAATATAAGGGGGTACTGCAAAAGATAATATTAGAGCCCATTTAAAAAAATTAGAACCAGGAAAATGATAAAAAGAAACTATATAGGCTGATCCAACTCCTAAAAAAAATGTCAAAAATATTACACCAATTAAAAGAATCAAAGAATTGAATATATATTCAAGAAAAAAGGTTTGTTTAAGAATTTCAAAATAATTTGATGTATCTTCAAAAAAACTTGTAAAAACAGTAAATATTGGAATTATTATAGTTAATGAGATAGCTAATGAACTTATATACCAAAAATTAAATTTCATATTATAATCCGCCTTATAAAAGAAAAGTAATTTCCTAATAAAGATTTTAGTGTCCATGTGAAAGGAGGCTTTGCAATGAGACCCAAACCATGGACACTAATTCAAAGAAATTATTAAAAATTAAATAACTTTAAGATGTGCGGAACCTCCTCGTTACTAATTTCCGATAAATTTCTTTTATTTATCCTTTTTTCGATTTTTTTACACTCCTCAGAACATGCAGGACATGCTTCGGCTGAGTTATTATAATCGAAATCAGAAATAAATTTTTTTTCTTCCATTTACTTCCATCCAGCAGCTGTCATTACCTCTAATGCAGCAGCTTGATTTTTTCCATAAGTAGAAACTTTTGTTGTTAGATCTTGTTTAAAATCTAATCCTAAGTTGTTAACTACTAATGGGCTTGGCGAAACACCACCAATCATTGGAAACTCAAAAGTATTATTAGTAAAATGTTCTTGAGCTTCAGGAGTTAATAAATACTCAACAAGAGCAATAGCGTTTGCTTTGTTTGGAGCACCTTTAACTAAGGCTGCGCAACTAATATTCATGTGTGTTCCTCTTCCATCTTGGTTTGGAAAAAATGCTTTAACCTTTTTAGCAGCTTCTTGTTGTTCTGCTCCTTTTTTACCAGATAGCATAAGTGCTAAATAATAAGTATTAGCTACAGCTATATCAGCTTCTCCAGCAGCAACTGCCATAATTTGAGCTCTGTCATTTCCTTCAGACGGTCTTGCCATATTAGCTACAACTCCTTTTGCCCATTCAGCGGTTGCTTTTTTACCATTATTAGCAATTAATGATGCGACAAGAGATTTATTATAAATGTTGCTAGATTTTCTGATTACTAATCTACCTTTCCATTTAGGATCAGCTAAACCTTCGTAAGTCATTCCAGATAATTCTGCACCTGTAACTCTTTCAGGTGAATAATAAATAATTCTAGCTCTCTTTGCGATTCCAACCCACTTATTCGTTCTAAAGTTTTTTGGAACAGCCGATTTAATTGCTGCGGATGTTAATCCTCCTTGAAGCATACCTTTTGCATCAAATGCTCCACATCTACCTGCGTCTGCAGTAATGTATAGATCTGCTTTAGAGTCAGAGCCTTCTTCTATCATTCTTTTTTCTAAGGCTCCTGATTTGCCGTTAATTAAATTTACTTTAATTCCAGTTTTTGCTGTAAACTTGTCGTATAGTTCAGCATCAGCTTTATAATGTCTTGCATTGAAAATATTTACTTCACCATGTCCGTCTGCAAATAATGAAGTTGATAAAAACAATGAAACTATCAAAGCCGAGATTGATATTTTTTTCATATATTTCCTTTATAGTTAACTATTTATGATAATGAGAATTATTATCAATGATAATAGTTATCAATCGCACGGATTGTCGCAGGCTAAATTAGAACTTCCACTCTGAAATTTTACTATAAAGAAAATTTCTAAATTCCTTGACTCTTGCTACATTTCTTAAGGATTGTGGGTATACAAAATGTGCCTCGGTAATAGGACCCTGAATTTTAGGAAGTACTTTAATTAAGTTTATTGATTGAAAGACCAAATAATCTGGTAAAGCTGCAAGACCAACGCCACTTTCAACAGCTAGAAGAAGACCCATTACACTATTTACCTTCATAATTGGCTTTCTTTTATTCTTATCCTTCATTCCAACTTTTAGAGCCCAATCAGGATTATAAACTGGAGATGGAGCTCCCTTACCAAAAGATATAAATTTATGCTTATTTAAATCATTTAATGTCTTTGGAATTCCATTTTTTTCAAGATATTTGTTAGAACCATAAATATGGTAGTTAATATCTATTAATTTCCTTTGGATATAATTTAATTGTTTAGGTCTTCTCATAAAAATTCCTATATCAGCCTGTCTTGTGCTTAAATCTAGTTCTTTATCATCAAATATTAATTCAACCTCTATATCTGGATTAATATTCATAAATTCTTGAATTCTTGGAGTAAGCCAGTGAGTTCCAAAACTTCTAACTGTCGTGATTATTATTTTTCCTGAAGGTTTGTCCTTTTGATCTCCTAATGAAGTTTCTACTTCCCTGAGTTTACTAATTACTTCATGTGCAGTTTTATAAACATATTCTCCATTTTCAGTTAAAGTTAAGCCCCTAGCGTGTCTTTCAAATAATTTAACTTTTAAATCTTCCTCTAAAGATTGTATTTGTCTGCTAATTGCCGATTGACTTAAATTTAAATTTATAGTTGCGTTTGTAAAACTTCCTGCTTCTGCAACAGCATGAAATATTTTTAATTTATCCCAATCCATTACTTTTTTAAATCTACTATATACCTACCAGAAGTCTCTCCTTTTAACATTTTTGGATAAATATCTAAAAGACCATCTAGACTAATTTCTTTAATAGATTGATTTAATAAATTAAAATCAATCAATTGACCTGCTTCATTCCATAAAAATTCTCTTCTTTTAATCGATGTATTTACAGAGTTAATTCCCCAAAGTTTTACTCCTCTTATAATAAAAGGCATCACTGTCGTGCTTAATTTTATATCAGCAGCATTTCCGCATGCTGCTACAATTCCAGCTTCTTTTGTTTGAGCTAGTACATTTGCTAATACCTGTCCTCCTACAGTATCAACTGCACCATCCCACAAACCTTTGTCTAAAGGTCTTGAATCTTTCATCAATTCACTTGTATTTATTATGTTTTTTGCACCTATTGACTTTAGATATTCTTTATTACTTTCTTTCCCAGTAACAGCAGTTACATTACAGCCTAATTTATTTAAAATCATCACCGCTATACTTCCAACACCACCTGAGGCACCAGTAACAATTACATTTTCAACTTTTTCACCAAGTAAAAGTTCTTCTTTTGCGATTTTGGCTGTGAAAGAACATGACAAAGCCGTAAGTCCAGCTGTACCTAAAATCATTGCTTGTTTTAATGATAAATTTTTTGGTTTTTTTACTAAAAAATCTCCATTAACTTTTGCATATTGAGAATAACCTCCATAAAAAATTTCTCCAACTCTCCAACCTGTTAATATAATTTCATCACCTGGTTTAAATTTATTATTTTGACTTTCTTCAACTGTTCCTGAAAAATCTATTCCAGGTATATGAGGAAACTCTTTAACTAGTCTAGCACCATTTTTTAAAATTAAAGCATCTTTGAAATTTAATCCTGAATAATCGACTTTAACTAAAACATCTCCGTGTTTTAGAAAACTTTTTTCTAAGATTTTTACCTCACGTGTAAAATTTTCGCCATCTTGGTTTATTACCAAGGCTTTAAAATTATTGGGCATAAATGCTAATAAATATTATTTTGCAATAAATCTCAAATATCTATTTTGATAACTAAGGTCTTCCTTAAATTGACCTAAATAATAATTTGTTACTGTAGTAGCTTGTTCTTTTTTAATGCCTCTCATAGTCATACACTGGTGAGTTGAATCTATACTAACAGCAACTCCTTTTGCATCTAAAGACTCCATTAGTGTTTGTGCTATCTGCATTGTAAGTCTTTCTTGAGTTTGAAGTCTTTTTGAAAACACCTCAACAACTCTAGCTAACTTACTTAAACCAACAACTCTATCTTTTGGAATATACGCTACATGTGCTACTCCAATAATTGGAGCCATATGATGTTCGCAGTGACTTTGCACGGAAATATTTTTTTGGACTACCATATCGTCATAACCATCTACATCACCAAAGGTTTTTTGTAAGAATTCTTTAGGATCTTCTTTGTAACCTTTAAAGTATTCTTTAAAGGCTTTTACAACCCTCTTGGGAGTTTCTAAAAGACCCTCTCTTGTTGGGTCTTCACCTATCCATTGCAAAATTTTTACAAATGCTTCTTCGGCTTCTTTATCTGAAACTGTTGCTATATTTTTTTGATTTTCGTTTTTTACTAATTTCATGGAGTGTTTTTATATATATATTTAGTTAATTTTAAAATATTTATTATATTCTCTAATATGTTAGATAAACTGATATTATATGTTTAAAAAGAGAGAAAATGTCGCTGATATAGAGGAAGGAAGCTTATTATCCCCTAAATTTGATAATGATGGACTTATACCAGTAATCACAACATGTTTCAAAACCAAGGAGATTTTAATGCATGGTTATATGAATATGGAAGCATTAAAATTAACTATTGAAACAAAAGAAGCACATTATTGGAGTAGATCAAGAAAACAAATTTGGCACAAAGGTCAAACTAGTGGATTTGTTCAAAAAATTAAGGAGATAAGAATTGATGATGATCAAGACTCGGTGTGGCTAACTGTTGATATAGGTGATGGTTCAAGTTGCCATGTAGGATACCGCTCTTGTTTTTACAGATCTGTACCTCTTGGCAAAATTGATAATGCTAGAAAAATTAAAATGAAATTTGAGGAAAAAGAAAAAAAATTTGATCCAAAAAAAATTTATAAAGACGAACCAAATCCAACAAAGGTTTAATGCCAGAAAAACAAAAAAATGTCTTGGGTGAAAATTTAGAAGAATGTTCTAAAGATCCTTTAACAGGTTGGTTCAGAGATGGCTGCTGTAATACAGATGAAAATGATCACGGACTACATACTGTTTGTGTTAAAGTTAATAATGAATTTTTAGAATGGTGTAAAAAAGCAGGCAATGATTTGATTACCCCTCACCCAGAATTTGGTTTTCCAGGTTTGAAGGATGGAGATAATTGGTGTGTATGTGCTGTATGGGTTGCAAAAGCAATTGAAGCTGGGAAAGGCTGTTCTGTATATTTAAAAAGAACTCACAAAAATACTCTTAAAGTTGTTTCTTTAGAAAAATTGAAAAAATTAGCAATCGATATTTCATAATTACATATTTCCATATTTTGGTCCACCTCCACCTTCAGGAGTTACCCAATTAATATTTTGTGATGGCTCTTTAATATCACAAGTTTTACAATGAATGCAATTTTGGGAATTTATTACAAATTTTTTTGAATTATTTTCAATTTGAACCTCATAAACTCCTACTGGACAATATCTTTGTGCAGGTTCGTCAAATTTTTCAAGAGTATAACTAATAGGTAAATTTTGATCCTTTAGTTTTAAATGAACTGGTTGGTTATCTGTGTGATTAGTTCCTGTAAGATATACAGAACTAGTTTTATCAAAAGTTATAACGTTATCTGGTTTTGGATATTCAATTTTAGGCATTTCCTTTGCAGGTTTTAAACACTCGTGATCTGCATGCTTGTGTTTAAGGGTAAATGGTAGTTTTCCTCTAAATAAAATTTGATCAATACCTGTAAAAATTATTCCTAAAATTAAACCCCAACTAAAACTTGGTTTAACATTTCTTGCTGCGTGTAGTTCTTCGTACACCCAACTTTTTTTAAATTTATCCTCATAGGAAGATAAGTTTTTATTCTCTTTTAAACTTTCAACAATTGTTTCACTAGCTATCATTCCACTTTTCATTGCAGTATGAGAACCTTTAATCTTTGGCATATTTAATGTACCTGCATCACATCCTACAAGTAATGCACCTGGCATGTGCATTTTAGGCAAACTTTGTATTCCTCCTTCAATAAGAGCTCTTGCTCCATAAGATATTCGTTTTCCATCTTCAATTATTTTTTTAATCGCTGGATGAGTTTTGAATCTTTGAAATTCATCAAAAGGTGATAGATGAGGGTTTTTATAATCTAAACCTATTACATAACCTAAGAAAACCTGTTTATTTTCTGCATGATAAATAAAACTACCGCCATAAGTATTTTTATCTAATGGCCATCCTGCTGTATGCATAACTAAACCTTCTTCATGTTTTTCATCATTTATTTCCCATATTTCTTTAAATCCAATGCCGTATTGTTGAGGATCTTTTCCTTTATTCAAATCAAATTTATTAATTAATTGTTTTCCTAAATGACCTCTGCATCCCTCAGCAAAAACTGTAACTTTTGCGTGTAACTCCATACCTGGCTCAAAACTGTCTTTCTTATTTCCATTCTTATCAAGACCCATATCTTGAGTTACAACTCCTTTGACTGAACCATCATCGTTAAATAAAATTTCACTTGCTGGAAAACCTGGAAAAATTTCTACACCAAGTCCTTCTGCTTGTTCTGCTAACCATCTGCACAAATTTGCTAAGCTAATAATATAGTTTTTATGATTTTGTTGAACTTTGGGAAGTAACCAGGTTGGCCAGCTTAACGATTTTGTTTTTCCTAAAAAAAGAAATTTTTCCTTATTAACTTTTGTTTTAATCGGAGCATTTAATTCTCTCCAATTAGGAATTAATTCGTCTAAGGCTCTTGTTTCAAAAACATTGCCTGACAAAATATGCGCACCTACTTCAGATGCTTTCTCTAGAAGGCAGACATTAATATCTGGATTTAACTGCTTAAGTTTTATAGCAGTTGAAAGACCTGATGGTCCGCCACCTACGATGACTACATCGTATTCCATCACTTCTCTGGACATAATGTTATTTTTTATAGTATTTGTTATTTTTGTATAGTGTTTAATTTGTTCAACTCTGCAACAAATTTGGGAAGAGCATCAAACAAATCAGCCTCTAAACCGTAATCCGCAACGCTAAAAATTGGAGCTTCTCCATCCTTGTTGATTGCGACAATTATCTTACTCTCTTTCATGCCAGCTAAGTGCTGGATGGCACCAGAAATACCAACTGCTATATATAAATCAGGTACAACAACTTTTCCTGTTTGTCCAACTTGGTGGTCATTAGTTATATATCCTGCATCTACTGCTGCTCTTGACGCGCCAATAGCTGCATTTAATTTATCAGCAACTTCTTGAATTAATTTAAAATTTTCACCACTCTGCATACCTCTACCACCAGATATAACTATTCTTGCAGTACCTAATTCAGGTCTATCTGATTTAACTTCTTCTTTTTTAATAAATTTAGTATGATTTGATCCTTCACCAGGTTCATATTTAATAATTTCAGCAGTGCCACCTGTTGTTGCCGCAGGTTCAAATGAGGTTGGTCTTATTGTGACACATTTTTTTGAATCGTTACTTTTTACAGTTGCAAAAGCGTTTCCAGCATATATTGGTCTTAAAAATGTATCTGCTGATATTACTTTAATTATATCACTTACTTGAGAAATATCTAACAAAGCCGCAATTCTTGGCATTAAGTTTTTTCCAAATGTATTAGCTGAGCAAATTATATGTGAGTAATTTTCAGCATGTTTTACAATTACAGATGTAAAATTTTCAGCGATATAGTTTTTATAAATCTCGTTATCTATATGTATAACCTTTTTTACATTCGGTATTTCTGAAATAGATTTCACAACAGCATCAGCGTTGTGACCTATAACCATCACATGTAAATCTGGATCAATTTGTGATGCAGCAGTTATAGCATTTAGTGTAAATGGTTTTACTTCAACATTATTATGCTCTGCAATTAGTAGTGATGACATTATATTACTTTAGCCTCATTTTTTAATTTTTGAACTAATTCTTCAACGTTTGCGACCTTTATTCCAGCTTTTCTTTTTGGAGGTTCTTCAACTTTGATTTGTTCTATTCTGGGTTTAGTATCAATGCCTAAATCAGCTACATTTATCTGCTCGATTGGTTTTTTCTTAGCCTTCATTATATTTGGTAAAGAAGCATATCTCGGCTCATTCAACCTTAAGTCACAAGTAATAATTGCC
>CACOED010000004.1 GCA_902626245.1 uncultured Pelagibacteraceae bacterium
ATGAAAATAGGGCAAGAATTAATTTATAAAAAAGAACAAATAAAGTTTTCCAAAATTAAATCAATTGACAAAAAAAATTATAAGTCCATTGTTGCAAATTTTGAAATCACAGATGAAAAAAAAAATATAACTTCTTTATATCCTGAAATTAGAATCTATAATCAACCGAATATACTTACTAGTGAAGCAGATATAAAGACGACTATTTTTTTTGATAAATTTATAGTTATAAATCTGCTTAAAGGTGAAGAAATTTTTAATGTTAGGTATCAAACAAAACCATTTATGATTTGGATTTGGATTTCAGTTTGTTTAATTTCAATTGGAGGAATATTAGGTGTATTAAAAAAAAATTAGTATGAAAAAAAATATTTTTTATTCATCCATATTATTATTTTTTATATTTGTTTTTACTATATTTTTTCTAGGCTTAGATAAACCTAACTTTTATAAACCAAAAGAAGTAAAAAATAAAAATTTACAAGAGTTTATAAGTAAAGAACTATTTTCTGATAAACAATTTAGCTCCAAAGATATTATTGAAAATAAAAATTTTACACTAATAAATATATGGTCTTCATGGTGTGTGCCATGTAGATCAGAGCATACACTACTTATGAAATTAAGTAAAAAGACGGAACTAAATATTGTGGGCTTAAACTATAAAGACAAAAAAAATAATGCTATTAAATTTTTAGATGAGTTGGGAAATCCTTATTCAAAAAATCTAATTGATCCAGATGGTATTATATCTATTTCATTAGGGGCTTATGGTGTTCCTGAAAGTTTTCTTTTAAATAATAAATCAGAAATTATTAGAAAATATATTGGCCCTTTAACAATTGACAACATCTCAGAAATAACAAAAATTATCCAATGATGAGTTTTATTAAATATACATTATTAATACTATTTTTTGTTTTATCTTTGCAAAAACTTTCAATTGCAAATAATATTTCTTCTGAAGTTGATAGAATTTCTAAAAATCTAAGATGTTTAATTTGTCAAGGACAATCAGTTTATGATTCGCAATCAGATTTTGCGCTAAGTATGAAAATATTAATTAGTGAAAAAATAAAAAAAGGAAAATCAGAAAAACAAATTTACGACTATTTAATAAACAAGTATGGTGAATGGATTGTATATGATCCGGAGTTTAATAGAAAAAATTTATTATTGTGGTCATTTCCTTTGATTTTATTTATTTTTGGAGCCCTATTAATTTATAGAAAAGTGTTTATTAATTAGGTTTAAATAAAATGAAAATATCTATAAAAATTATAATTAAAATATTTTTTTTATTTCTTTTACTAATTCCAGCTTACAGCGAAGAAAAAAAAGAAAACTTTCAGGAACATGAATTAAATTTTTACACAGGCATGTTTGATTTTAGTGATGATGGACAAAGAGCAGCACTATTTGGACTTCAGCACCAAAATGAAAACTTAGTAAGAGATAGTTTCTTAGGCACATTGTCTCCAGTTACTGGTTTTATGATAACAGAAAATAATGCCGCTTATGCTTATACCGGAGTCCAAGCACATTACTCTCTTGGTAAACTTAATGTTATACCTTCTTTTACACCTGGACTATATAATCAAGGTGATGGAAAAGATTTAGGACATGCAGTTGAATTTAAAAGTGAAATTCAACTTTCTTTGGATCTTTTTTCAAATAGTGAATTAGGTTTTTCTTATAATCATATATCTAACGCTAGTTTAGGTGAAAAAAACCCTGGGGCAAATAGTTATATGTTTAATTTTATTAAACAATTTTAAATTAAATTTATGAGTCTTAAAGATTGTCATAATTTTAGTGACTTTAGAAAATTAGCTAAAAAAAAATTACCTTCCCCAATATTTCATTATATTGATGGTGCTGCTGATGATGAAATTACATATAAAAGAAATACAACTGCATTTGATGCCGTTGATTTAGTTCCAAATGTACTAAAAGGTGTAGAAAATATAGATTTATCAACTAATATTTTCGGAAAAAAAATTGATCTTCCTTTGTATTGTGCACCTACAGCACTTCAAAGATTATTTCATTATGATGGTGAAAGAGCTGTTGGAAAAGCAGCTCAGAAATTTAATACATTTTTTGGAGTTTCAGCCTTATCAACAGTAAGTGTTGAAGAAATATCTTCATTAATTGATACACCAAAAATGTTTCAATTTTATTTTCATAAAGATAGAGGTTTAAATGATGCTGTTATGGAAAGAGCTAAAGCTGCCAAGTTTGATGTAATGGCTTTGACTGTTGATACAATTACAGGAGGTAATAGAGAAAGAGATTTAAGAACAGGTTTTACATCTCCACCAAAACTTACTTTATCTAGCCTATTTAGTTTTGCAATGAAGCCAATGTGGGGAATTAATTATTTAACTAAAGGAAAATTTGAGCTTCCACATTTACAAGATTATGTAAGTGAAGGAACTAGTACAGCAGTTTCAATAGGAAATTATTTTTCAAATATGCTTGATCAATCTATGAATTGGAAAGATGCAGAAAAACTTTGTTCTCAGTGGGGAGGACATTTTGCTTTAAAAGGAGTTATGAGTGTTGAAGATGCAAAACGAGCAGTAGATATAGGTTGTAGTGGAATTATGGTGTCAAATCATGGAGGAAGACAATTAGATGGGTCAAGATCACCATTTGACCAACTTGCTGAAATTGTAGATGCTGTTGGAGATAAGATTGATGTAATTTGTGAGGGAGGAATTCAAAGAGGAACCCATGTCCTTAAAGCACTTTCTATTGGAGCAAAAGCTTGTTCAGGAGGAAGATTGTATCTTTATGCACTAGCAGCTGCTGGCCAGGAGGGAGTTGAAAGAGCTTTAAATTTATATCGTGCAGAAATAGAGAGAGGTATGAAACTTATGGGATGTACAAAAATAAGTGATTTAAATAGAGATAATTTAAGATTTAGATCAAAATGAACTTAAATGACTGTCATAATTTCGAAGATTTTAGGGAGTTAGCAAAAAGAAAATTACCCTCACCTATTTTTCATTATATTGATGGAGGATCAGATGATGAAATTACGCTTAATAGAAATACCGATGCGTTTAAAGATTATGATTTAATTCCAAATGTTTTAAATGATGTATCAAAAATTGATATGTCCACAACTGTTTTAGGTGAAAAAATTGATTTTCCTTTATTTCCCTCAGCAACAGCAATGCATCGTCTTTACCACCACCATGGAGAGAGAGCTTCTGCTAGAGCAGTAGAAAAAATGGGAACAATTTTCGGTACATCAACAATGGGAACAGTTAGTATTGAGGAAATTGGGCAGATTAATAAAGGACCAAAATCATTTCAACTATACATTCATAAAGATAGAGGACTTACAGATAATCTAATAGAAAGGTGTAAAAAGGCAGGTTTTACGAGTTTGTGTTTAACTGTTGACACTGTAGTAGCCGGCAACAGAGAAAGAGATAGAAGAACAGGATTTACTACACCTCCAAAATTAACATTAGGCAGCTTTTTGAGTTTTGCACTACATCCAGTTTGGACGATCAATCATTTAACTCATGAAAAATTTAAATTAGCTAATATTATACATATAACCGAAAAAGGAAGTAGCATAGATAAATCTGTCATAGATTATATTAATGAACAATTTGATCCAGCAATGAATTGGGATGATGCAGAGTATTGTGTAAAAAAATGGAATGGTCCATTTGCTCTAAAAGGAGTTATGAGTGTTGAAGATGCAAAAAAAGCAATTGATATTGGATGTACCGCAGTAATAGTTTCAAATCATGGAGGAAGACAACTGGATGGTTCAAGAGCACCATTTGATCAACTTGCAGAAATTGTAGATGTAGTTGGAGATAAAATAGAGGTTATACTTGATGGTGGAGTAAGAAGAGGTACACATGTTTTAAAAGCTCTTAGTTTAGGAGCAAAGGCATGTAGTTTTGGAAAAGGATACTTATTTGCTTTGGCAGCAGGTGGACAAAAGGGAGTGGAAAAAATTTTAGAAAACATGAAGGCTGAAATTAATCGTGATATGAAATTAATGGGATGTAAAAATATTGGAGAGTTAAATAGTTCAAAAATAGTTAGTAGAAAATAAAAAGTGAAGCTTGCAAAAAATATCGAAAGATTAGGAACAGAATCCGCATTTAAAATTTTAGCTGAAGCAAAAAAGCTTGAAGCAGAAGGAAAAAAAATTATACATTTAAGTCTTGGCCAACCTGACTTTAAATCTCCAAAACATGTTGTAGAAGCTACAAAAAAAGCATTAGATGACGGTCATCATGGTTATGTATTACCAAACGGGATCTTTGAATGTAGACAAGCTGTTACTAGAAAAATCAAAAAACTTTATGATGCAGATATTGATCCAGAAAGAGTTATTATTATGCCTGGAGGAAAACCAACAATGTATTATGCTATAACATTATTTGGAGAACCAGGAGCAGAAATAATATACCCAGATCCAGGATTTCCAATTTATGAGTCAATGATTAATTATACTGGAGCAAAACCAATACCAATCAATATGTTAGAAAATAAAGATTTTTCAATTAATCCAGAAAAAGTTTTGTCACTAATAAACAAAAATACTCGTTTATTAATATTAAATAACCCTAATAATCCAACAGGTGCTTTTACAGAAAAAAATAAAATAGACATATTAGCTCAAGGTTTAAAGAAATTTCCAAATGTTGCAATTTTGAGTGATGAAATTTATAGCAGACAAATTTTTGATGAAAAAGAAATGCCAACTTTTTTTAATTATCCACACCTATATGATAGATTAATTATTCTTGATGGTTGGAGTAAAGCATATTCTATGACGGGGTGGCGTTTAGGTTGGTCGGTTTGGCCAGAAAATCTTATAGACCATGTAATTAAATTTTGTGTTAATAATCATTCCTGTGTGAATGCAGCAATTCAGTATGGAGCTATTGCTGCTCTTAATGGTCCGGATGACCCAATTAATTTAATGATGGAAAAATTTTCAAAAAGAAGAAAATTAATTTTTGATGGTTTAAATAATATTGATGGTATTGAGTGTGTTTTGCCTGGTGGTGGATTCTATGCATTTCCAAAAGTAATAAAAACTGGCTTGAGTGGTATAGATTTTGCAAAAAAGTGTCTATACGAAGCAGGTGTTGCAATAGTTCCAGGAACAGCTTTTGGAAAAAAAGCTATAGATCACGTAAGATTTAGCTTTGCGGCATCCCAAGATAATATTTCCATGGCACTTGAAAATATAAAAAAAATGCTACGTTAATATAGTATAATTAGTTATATAATTTTTAAAAATGAAGGAACAGGTACAAAAAGAATTAAAAAATATTTTTAATGGTAGATTTTCTATGTCTGAGTCTACAAGAGCAAATTATGCTAGAGGAGAAGATACTTATGATCCAGTTTTATCGCAAGCAGTAATTTTTCCTGAAACAAATGAAGAGGTTTCAAAAATATTAAAATTATGTAATAAACATAAAGTTCCAGTAGTACCATTTGGAACAGGAACTTCTCTTGAAGGACATGTAGTAGGCAATGAAAATGGTATTACTATTTCTTTAGAAAAAATGAATAAAGTTTTAAGTGTTAATGCAAATGACTTTGATTGTAGAGTTCAAGCAAATGTTACAAGAAAACAATTAAATGAGTATTTAAGAGAAGATGGGGTTTTTTTTCCTATTGATCCAGGAGCTGACGCTGCACTTGGTGGTATGGCAGCGACCTCTGCTTCTGGAACTATGGCAGTGAAATATGGAACAATGAGAACGATAGTAACAGGATTAACAGTTGTTTTAGCCAATGGAGAAATTATTAAAACAGGAGGGAGAGCAAAGAAATCTTCTGCAGGATATAATTTAACAAATTTATTTATTGGTTCCGAAGGAACATTGGGAATAATTACCGAAGTCCAATTAAGACTATCTCCAATACCAGAAAGTATCATGAGTGCTGTTTGTTATTTTTCAGATCTAGATTCAGCCGTTCTAACATCTCAAGAAGTAATTCAATACGGATTGAATGTTGCTAGAATTGAAATGTTAAATAAAGATCAAATGGAAATAAGTATTAAATACTCAAAACTAGAAAATGTAAAAGCTTCTCCAACTCTTTTTTTTGAATTTCATGGTAGTGAAACTTCGAATAAAGAGACAATAAAACTTGTTGAAGAGTTATCGAAAAATAATGGAGGAAGTGATTTTAAATGGGCTGAATCAATTGAAGAAAGAAATAAGTTATGGAAGGCAAGACATGATGTTTACTACTCTGTAAAAGCTTTAGGTAATAATATGAAAGTATATTCTACAGATATATGTGTTCCAATTTCAAACCTTGTAGAATGTGTTTCTTGGGCCGAAAAGCATGTTAAAGAAAATGGTTTAATTGCACCAATGGTTGGGCACGTCGGTGATGGTAATTTTCACTCCATCATTTTATATGATCCCAAAGATGAGGAAAAACAAAAATTAATTAGAGAATACAGTGATAAGCTTATTCAAAAAGCTCTAGAGTTAGAAGGAACAATTACAGGAGAACATGGTATCGGTTTGCAAAAAAAACATTATTTATTGAAACAGCATCCTGATAACCTTCCAGCAATGAAGTCTATAAAAAAAAGCATGGATCCTAATAACATCATGAATCCAGGAAAAGTTTTTGATCTGAACTAAAATATACAATCTAAAATTGTATTTATGTTCATATTGGGTATTTTTTTCTATGACTCTTACTTAGTTATATGCTTAAATAAAATTAGTTAATTAACTAACAAGAGGAAAAAAATGATTAAAGAAAAAAAATCATTGAAGGTTAATAAATTACCTTCAAGACGTAAGTTCTTTAAAGCTGCTGCTGCAACTGGTGTTGCTGTTGCTGCTGCATCATCTTTAGCTGCTCCTGCTGTTGCTGCTGAGAGAGTGGAAGCTGCTATGGTAGCTACTTGGCCAAGGGATTTTCCTGGTTTAGGCACTGGTGCACAAAGACTTGCAAAAAGACTTAGCGATATGAGTGACGGAAGAATACAGGTTACTTATTACGCTGCAAATGAAAGAGTTAAAGCATTTGACTCATTTGATGAAGTTGCTTCTGGTAACTCACAAATGTATCATGGTGCAGACTATTACTGGGTTAAAAAACACCCAGCATTTGGATATTTTACAGCGTGCCCATTTGGTTTCACTTATTCTGAAATCAATGCTTGGATCCACCATGGTGGCGGACAAGCGCTTTGGGATGAACTAACTGATGACTTTGGAACGCAAAGTTTTATAGCTGGTAACACTGGAGTTCAAATGGGTGGTTGGTTTAACAAAAAAATCAGATCAGCAAACGACTTAAAAGGTTTAAAAATGCGTATGCCTGGATTAGGAGGACAAGTACTTGGAAAACTTGGTGGTTCTCCAATTTCACTTCCTGGTGGACAAATTTATGAAAACCTTGTTTCAGGAGCAATTGATGCAACTGAATGGGTAGGTCCTTGGAATGATGAAGCTATGAAGTTCCATGAAGCTGCTAAATACTATTACTATCCCGGTATGCACGAACCTGGTTCAATGTTAGCATGTGGTGTTAATAAATCTTGGTTTACAAGTTTAACAAAATCAGACCAAATGATAATTAAAACTGCGTGTGCTTGGGCAGATGAAATTACAATGGCTGAATATAATGCTAAAAATGGTGCAGCATTAGGACGTTTAATAAATGATCATGGTGTTAAACTTGAGAAGTTTAATGACAAAGTTTATGACGCTTTTGCTAAAGGTGCTGCAGAGGTGTATGATGAGGTTCAACAACACAGCGATCTTGCTGCTAGAACGCACGCAGCGTTCGTGAAAGCTCGTAAAGAGATTGGTGCTTGGACAAACTTGTCAGACTCACCGTACATTGCGCAAAGAAACAGAGCTTTAGGACTTTAATAATAAAGCTTAAGTGAAATTTGATATTAAAGGGGCCCTTTTTGGGGCCCCTTTTTAATAATTAAGCAAAATTTTTGGTTTATGTTTGCAAAAAGTAATTTACCGATATTGATAAGAATATTTAGTTATTCTTTATTAGCTATTACTTTCATTTTCCTAATTAATAATGTTCTAACAGTTTGGTTTGAATGGCCTGGAGTCAAAAAATTATTTTCACATTACGGTTTATTTGGATTTAAAAAATTAGGCAATCCTCTTGAAGGAACACTATTAACAACAGCTTATATACAATTATTTTTTTATTTTATTTCAATATTGTTAGCAATTTTATATGTATTTAGATCTTTTAAGCAAACTTTAAAAACTGACTCAGAGATTCTTACTAAATTTACTGCTTATATTATTCGTTCATCGTTTTGGGCAGTTTTAATTGTTGGAATCGCAGATTTAATAGTTTCATTTATGGTTGTAGAAAAATTGATTGAGCCAATTTTTGGTGAAACTTTAAAAGTTAAATTAGTTATTCCAGCCTTCAGAATCACTTTTGTTCATTTTCCTTTAATAATAATTTCATTTGTAATTGGTTATTTTACAAGATCAGTAGGTTTTATTTGGTTAGCTGTTTTGGTTGTTGCTAGTGAATTTTTTATTGTAGTATCAAGATTTATATTTGAATATGAGCAAGCTTTTCAGGGTGATTTAGTTCGTTTCTGGTATTCTGCCCTTTATCTTTTTGCTAGTGCTTATGCCTTAATGCATGAAGGTCATGTGAGAGTTGATGTTTTGTATACCGGCTTTAGTGAAAGAAAAAAAGCCTGGACAAATTCAATTGGATCTCTGGTATTAGGAATCCCACTGTGTCTTATTGTTTTATTTTTAGGAATGGGTGGCAAGGCAAGTATTATTAATGGCCCTGTTATTTCCTTTGAAATTACTCAACAAGGATCAAACGGATTATATTTACTTTATTTAATGGCAGTATATCTAGCTGTATTTGCTGTCAGCATGTTAATTCAATTTACAAGCTACTTTATGAGTAGCAGTTATAAAATTTTAAAAAGTTAAACCATGGAACATCTATTTTTATCTTTACTTGTTTTAATTATGATAGTGGCATTAGCATCAGGGTTTCCAGTTGCTTTTGCTTTACCAGGCTCAGCTATTATTTCAATAGGTGCCGCAGCTTTCTTTGGCTATCTTTTTGAAGGAGATGTGGGTGCATATTATGCAACTGATGGTCCAATAGAGTGGTTAACAGCAGGGATTACAAATTTTAGGAGTAATTATTGGGATGTAGAAACCGATACATTAATTGCGATACCTTTGTTTATTTTTATGGGAATAATGTTGCAAAAATCTAAAATTGCAGAAGATCTTTTGGTTACTATGGGACAATTGTTTGGCCCTATTCCTGGAGGTTTAGGAATATCAGTAATATTCGTTGGAGCATTACTTGCTGCAACTACTGGAATAGTTGGAGCAACTGTTATTGCAATGGGGTTAATTTCATTACCTACTATGTTAAATAATAAATATGATAGAAGTCTTGCAAGTGGAATAGTTTGTTCATCTGGAACACTTGGACAAATAATTCCTCCATCAATTGTTTTAATTATTATTGCAGACCAATTAGCTAGTGCAGCAGATGTAGCAAATACCATGAGGCAGGCAGATTATAAATTAATAACAGGAGAGTTTAATATGCCTGGTGAATTTAGAGTAGGTTCTACAAGTGCTGGGGATATGTTTCTCGGAGCATTATTACCTGGATTAGTGTTAGTCGGTTTATATATGCTCTATGTATTTGTATATGCAAGACTAAACCCTAAAGCAGCTCCACCCGTTCCATTTAAAGGTCAATTTGATTTTAAATTTTGGATGAAGGTTATTATGGTTATAATTCCACCACTTGCATTAATATTTGCAGTTCTTGGATCTATATTAATGGGTATCGCAACAGTAAACCAAGCTGGTTCTATTGGGGCGATAGGAGCGACTATAATGGCTGGATACCGTCTTCATCAAGGTAAAAAGGATGCATATTATCCATTAATAATATCTGTTGTTGCTTTAATCCCAATTTTTTTTATTTCAAATAATTATAATTTAAACATCAAGGCAATAGAAACTAGAAACCTTACTGCAATTTTTATAACAGGTTTTTTTACATTAATCTTTTTAGTTGGGATAATTTGGAGTTTTTGGAGATCTTATAAAGTTGATAACGTTTTAAAAGAAGTTGTTACTGAAACTTGCGTAACTACTTCGATGGTATTTATAATTTTATTGGGAGCAGCAATGTTAACTTCGGGCTTTAGGGCTTTTGGAGGTGAAGAATTAGTGAGAGATTTTTTACAAGATTTACCAGGTGGATTTTGGACACAGTTTATTGTTGTTATGGCAGTAATCTTTTTATTGGGGTTTTTCCTAGATTTTATAGAAATTGCTGTGGTTGTCGTCCCAATTATTGCGCCAATTTTATTGGCTGAGACAGGAGCTAACGTAAGTGCTATTTGGCTAGGAGTGATGATAGGAGTAAATTTACAAACTTCTTTCCTAACTCCCCCATTTGGTTTTGCATTATTTTACTTAAAAGGAGTAGCGCCAAAATTTATTACAACTTTAAATATTTGGAAAGGTGTTGTCCCTTTTATAGTGTTGCAATTAATAGGACTTGGAATTGTAGGTTTTTATCCAAGTTTAGTTAATTATTTGCCTGCGAGAACATATTTAACCTCTCATGTAGCTCCTCCACCAATGAATCCTAAACTTCAACACTGTTTACAGGAATATAAATTCGATATTTACAACAATGATGAGCAAAAAATCACAGCTGCTATAAAAAGTTTTGAGCAGTTGGTTCCTTACGACTTGCCAAACGACAAACTAGATATTTTTGAGGAACATTTTGAAAATGCACTTGGTACTTTTGCACTGGTTAAAAAACTTCAAAAAACTGAGGAAAAATATAACTTATTTGCAGAAGATTATAGGGACCTTCATTTCAATGTAAGAAAAAAACAAAAAAAGATAAGAAAAATAGAAAACAAAATAGATAAACTTAAAGCTGAAATCAGAAATTTAGACAAAGACAAGGTATCACAAAAAAATAAAATCGAACTGAAAATTGAGGATTATAAATTAGAAATTGATGAAATAAAAAAACAAATCCCTGAAAAATGGGCATCTAAAAATAAAGAATTTGAAATTATTCAGAAAGCTAAAAATACACAAACAAAAAGATATAAAAAAAATGTAGACGAAGCATATGATAATTTAGATCAAATTGCTATGTTCATAAAAGATTATGAAAATTTACAAAAACTTTCATCTGAAATTCAAGATTTAAAATATGAAATTAATAATAAAAACTATCAAAATTCAATTTTAATTATAGATAGCCTATTTGAAAAACTAAGTGAAATTTCAGGTACTGAGGAATTTGCCAATAGATTAGATGACCTATATTCTTTAATTGATAGTGAAGAAATAGAAGAAAATAAAATTTCAGATGCAAGTTTAGAAGCATTTATTTTGTTTGATAAGGAAGTAAATTGGAGAAAAATTGCAGATAAAAATTTAATGCTGGAACTTGAAAAATATAACGACGTTATTAAAAATAATATCGGTTTAAGATTACAATCGCGTTTAACAAAAGAACAGGCTAAATTTATTGCAAGTTGTAATTCTATTCACCGTGATATATCTTTGAATTTCTAATTTAAAAAAATGGAAAAAAATATTTTGCCGATTAAAAAAGCGGCACTTATATTTTTTGTATTTGCTTGTGGATATTTTATATCTGCACTTTTAAGGGCAATTACTGCAACTTTATCACCTTTATTAACTTCAGAATTTAATTTAACCGCTGGTGATTTAGGATTATTGGCTGGTGGTTATTTTTTAGGATTTGCGTCTATGCAAATTCCACTTGGATATTTGCTTGATAAACATGGACCTAAAAAAGTTGTTTCATCATTTTTATTAATTGCAATTATTGGAACAATTGCTTTTGCTTTAGCACAAAGTTTTTCAGGTTTACTTATATCAAGAATTTTGATTGGAGTTGGTGTCAGTGCATGTTTAATGGGACCTTTAACTGGTTATAGAATTTGGTTTGCAGATGAATATCAACAAAGAGCTAATGCTTGGATGTTAATGGTGCTTTCAATGGGTTTTGTTTTTTCAACATTGCCAGTTCAAATTTTATTACCAGTTATTGGTTGGAGATGGATATTTGGATCTGTGGCTATTGTAATACTTCTTATTATAATTTTAACATTACTGTTTATTCCTTCATGGAAAAGTGAAGATAGCAAAGATGGAGAGAACGCAGGATCTTTATCAGATGTTTGGAAAAATAAGTTTTTTAGAAGTACAATTCCTCTTGGTTTATTTAATTATGGAGGAATGGTTGCAATTCAAACTTTATGGGCTGGACCATGGATGGTTAGAGTCACTGGATATACACCATTAGAAAGCGCAACAGGACTCTTTTGGATAAATATAACAATGTTGATTGCCTTTTTTGTTTTTGGATATATTTTACCTAAAATTACAAAACTTGGCCTAGAGTCGATGAGTTTAATGAAGTTTGGACTACCAATTAGCTATTTATCATTACTTGTAATAATTATTTCAGGAGAAAATGCAGGTGCATTACATTTTACTATATATATACTTACGTCAATTGTACTAACTCTTACCCAGCCTGCTGTGGCCTTATCTTTTCCAACAAGTCTAGCAGGAAAATCGCTTACATCATTTAATTTACTTATTTTTGTAGGTACTTTTTTAATGCAATGGGGAATTGGTTTAGTAATTGATTTGTCTCAATTTTTAGGAAAAGGAGAAATTCAAAGTTTTCAAATATCCTTTCTAGTATATTTATTAATTTGTATTTTAAGTTATTCATATTTTATTATGAAAAATAAAAATGAATAAAAAAAAAATGTATATTTTGTCTATAGTTGGTTTAGCAGTTTTAATTTACTTAATTATTTCATTGATATTATATTCTTCTCAAAGAAGCCTATTATATCATCCTACAGAAAATAATTATTCTGGAGATATGCTTACGGTTTCAATAGAAAAAATTAAAATTAAAAATGATGATAATATAGAACTACTATCTTGGTACCATGAAAAAAATATTGAAAAGTATAAAACTATTCTCTTTTTACATGGTAATGCGGGATCTTTAGAAAATAGAATACACAAAATTAATCATTTTAATGAAATGGACGTAAATTTTTTAATTATTTCTTGGAGAGGTTTTAGTGGTAATAAAGGTAAACCAACTGAAAATGGCCTTTATATAGACGCAAAGAGTGGGGTTGATTGGTTAAAGAATAAAGGAATTGATGAAAAAAATATTATTATTTATGGAGAGTCGTTAGGCACAGGCGTAGCCACTGAAATTGCACAAAAAAATAATTTTGCCGGAGTAATTTTAGAATCACCATTCACTTCGATGATAGCAGCTGCTAAATCTAAGTATCCAATGTTTCCTATCAAATTGCTTCTTAAAGATAAATATGAAAGCGATAAAAAAATTAAAAATATAAAATCTCCCATTTTAATTATGCACGGTGAAGTAGATAAAATAGTTCCATTTTGGATGGGAAAAAAATTATATGAGTTAGCAAATCAACCCAAGTATTCATATTTTCCTAAATATGACGATCATATGATGGAATTTAATAAAGACTTAATTAACTCAATCAATTTGTTTATTAAAAGTTTAAATTAAGACACAATCTCAACAAATAGTTTTCTCAATTAATTAATAAAAAATTTGTGTGAGAAAACTATTAATTTTTTTATTTATTTTTTTAATAAGCAAAATTTCTTTTGCTGAACCTAATAATTTAGAAAAAGAAGATTTTTTTTATATAGGAACAATGCAATCTTATAATAATGATTTTACACTTTACTTTAAAACCAGAAGTAAAGCTGTACTAGCTAGAGGTGAAGAGTTTAACTATATTACTGATTATCCACAAGATTTATACATTTATAATAATCATACTAAAAGTGACGAATCGTTAATTTCTTATGATTGGTTTCCCTCAAAAGCAAAACAAATTATAGAAAATTATGATTTTCCAGTATTTCCAGAAGATTTTGCGTATTATTTATTAAAAGATAATAATACTTTAATAATGGTAAGCGCCATTAAAAATATTAATGCTAATCTAGTTTTTGATATCTCTGAAAGAGATTTAAAAATGTACGATAAAAAAAATAGACTAGAGTTTATTATTTCATCAGTTGCAAAGAAATGTGGCTATTTAAGTTTGGAAGATAAATATAATTGTAATTATTATAAACCTTTAATTTCAAACAATTTAATTAATTAGTTGTAATAAAAGCTTCCGCAAATTGATCTGCTTTAAAAATTTGTAAATCATCTTCTTTTTCTCCTAAACCTAAAGCAACAATTGGCAATTTGTATTTTTTAGCAATTGCTATTAAAATACCACCTTTTGCAGTTCCATCTAGTTTAGTCATAATTAATCCTGTAATTGGAATTATCTTATTAAATTCTTCAACTTGATTTATTACATTTTGTCCAGAAGTTGCATCTAAAACTAGTAAAACTTCGTGGGGAGCATTCGGATCAATTTTTTTTGTTACATTTGCAATTTTTTTATATTCTTCCATTAAATTTTTTTTATTTTGCAATCTTCCTGCTGTATCTATTAAGACATGTGTAAATTGATTTTTTAATGCTTCATCAACTGCTTTATATGCAACAGATGCAGGGTCAGAACCCTGTGAAGATTTGATGATTTCTACATCTATTTTTTTTGCCCAATTTTCTAATTGCTCTATTGCTGCAGCTCTAAAAGTATCTGATGCTGAAAAAATAACTTTGTTATTGTTAGATTTTAATATTTTACCCATTTTTCCTATTGTAGTTGTTTTTCCAACTCCATTAACTCCCGAAACAAGAATAGCATTTAAATTATTTGCATTTTTAAAAAAATTTTCATTTTCTAACGGAGACATTAAATCAATTATATAATTTTTAAGAATTAAATTAATTTCATCAACTTTATTTTTGTTTGGATCAATTTTATTTTTAGCAATTATATTTCTAATTTCTTCAGATGCTGCAACACCTACATCAGATTGAATTAAAAAATCTTCAATTTCATTTAGCGTCTTATCATCTATTTCTTTTTTTACAATTATTTCTTTAAGACCAGATGTAAAAGCGGAAGCACTTTTTTTAAAACCTAATTTAAATTTATCAAATAAACCCATTAAATTTTTAATGTTATTTCTTTAATATCAGATACAGGCCCAGTCATATATACATGACAATCACCCATATCAGAAAAAATCTCCAGAGCTCCCTCTTTAAAATGAACATTGCAAATTCTTTCCGTTAATCCATTTAGATACCCAACTACTACAGTTGCACACGCAGCTGTTCCACAAGCTTTAGTTTTACCTGCTCCTCTTTCCCAAACATTTACTTTTATATTTTTAAAATCATCTGCTACCTCTGCAAAAGTTACATTTATTCTTTCAGGGAAATAATGATGGTTTTCAATTTTAGGTCCAATTTTTTCAATATCTACTTTTTCACAATCTTTAACAAAAAAAACTATATGCGGATTTCCTACATTTACACAGTAACCAAGTCCATATTCTTTTTCTAAAAAATCTATCGAAACTTTCCTTGGATCCAATCCCTCTATAAGTGGTATATCTTTCCATCCTTTGAACTTTGTAAAACCCATATTTATTTTCACCATTTTTTCACTTAAAATTTCTGCTTCTAGAATTCTTTTGTCTGCTTCCAATTTTATTTTTTTTTGATTATTTTCTTTTGAGATTAAATAAGCAATACATCTACTTCCATTCCCACATGCACCTACCTCAATACCATCAGGATTATAAATTTTAATTGGAAAAACATCATTGACCTTTTTTTCAATAAATATTATTTGATCAAACCCAACATTGTTTCTATTGCCTATTTTTATTATTTGTTCTTTAGAGAGATTTACATCATCTTCTCTTCTGTCAATAATTACAAAGTCATTTCCTAGACCATCCATTTTAAAAGCTTTGAATTCCATATAACAATACTTAACTTATTTATTGACTTTTTGAACCTCTATTATAATTTATCGCAGTTTCCGCAAAATTAGCAATTTGCGGTGTCTTTGGTAACAAAGAGATCGACACCAGTCTGCGAGGGTTCGCCCACTGGTGCGATAGTTGCTGGATGAAAATATGTTTGAAAATTTGACAAATAAATTTGAAGAAGTTTTTTCTTCACTAAAAAAAGCACCATCACTTGATGAAAAGCAAGTTGATGAGGGACTTAGAGGTATAAGGCAAGCTTTATTAGAAGCTGATGTAACATTAGATGTTGCCAAACAATTTATTGAAAATGTTAAACCAAAAGCCTTAGGTCAAGAAATAATTAGATCTACTTCACCAGGACAAATGGTGGTTAAAATAGTTTATGATGAATTAGTAAAATTACTTGGTGAAAAAAATGAAGATATAAATTTAAACGCAGTCCCACCTGTGCCAATGATGTTGGTAGGACTTCAGGGTTCAGGAAAAACAACTACAACAGCAAAATTAGCAAAATTTTTAGAAAAAAATAAGAAAAAGAAAATTATGATGGTTAGTCTTGACGTTTATAGACCGGCTGCCCAAGAACAACTTAAAGCCCTAGGTGAACAAAATAATATTTTAACATTACCAATTATCGAAGGACAACTGCCAGCAGATATTTGTAGAAGAGCAATTAGTGCAGCCAATCTTAATGGAGCAGAAATAATTTTATTTGATACCGCAGGAAGAACTCAAATCGATCTTCAAATGATGAGTGAAATAAAACAAATAGAAAGTATAATTAAACCAACAGAAACATTTCTTGTTGCAGATTCTTTAACAGGACAAGTTGCCGCTGAAGTAGCAAAAGAATTTAAAAATACTGTAAATCTTACAGGCATTATTTTAACAAGAGCAGATGGAGATGCCAGAGGAGGAGCTGCGGTAAGTATGAAATATGTTTCAAATGTTCCTATTAAATTTTTAGGTATTGGAGAAAAAGTTGAAAATTTAGAAACTTTTCACCCAGATAGAATTGCAAATAGAATTCTCGGCATGGGAGATATTGTTTCTCTTGTAGAAAAAGCATCTCAAGATCTAAGCGAAGAAAATTTAAAGAAAACAGAAGAAAATTTAAAAAAAGGTAATTTTTCTATGGAAGATTATTTAAATCAATTAAGACAAATGAAAAAGATGGGTGGAATTGAAGGTGTTATGTCCTTTCTTCCTGGAGTTTCAAAAATAAAATCTCAAATGGACCAAGCTGGAATTGATGAATCAATTATTTCTCAGAATGAAGCAATAATTTTGTCAATGACAAAAAAAGAACGGGAAAACCCAAAAATTATTGATGGTTCTAGAAGAAAAAGAATTGCTAATGGCTCTGGAACAGATGTAGCCACTATCAATAAATTGTTAAAGCAATTTAAAATGATGTCTGAAATGATGAAAAAGATGTCAAAAGGAAACTTGAAAGGTATGACAGACAAAGGAATACCTCCAGAGCTTTTTAATCAACTAAAATAATAAAAGGAGAGTGAATGTTAAAACTTAGATTATCTATGGGAGGAACAAAAAAGAGACCTGTATATAAAATTGTAGTAGCGGATAGCCGGTTTGCGAGAGATGGAAGATTTATTGAAAAACTTGGTTTTTTCAACCCTTTACTACCAAAAGAAAAAAAAGAAAGAGTAGGACTGGAAGAAGAAAGAATTAAATATTGGTTAAGTCAAGGAGCTCAACCTACAATAAGAGTAGCAAGAATTCTTGGTGAGAACAAAATGATGGAAATGCCTGCTAAAGGAAACAATCCTAAAAAAGCTATACCAAAAAAAGATAGAAAAAAAGAAGGAGAAGAAGCAAAAAGTGAAGTTTCAACAGGAACTCCAAAAGCAGAAGAGAAAAAAGCAGAAGCTCCAAAAGCAGAAGAGAAAAAAGCAGAAGCTCCAAAAGCAGAAGAGAAAAAAGAAGAAGCTCCAAAAGCAGAAGAGAAAAAAGCAGAAGCTCCAAAAGCAGAAGAGAAAAAATAATAATGTTAATTGCTCGAATATTTACACTCTACCCAGAATTTTTTCCAGGACCACTTGGAAAAGGTTTGTATGGTAAAGCACTAGATAAAAAAATCTGGAAGCTTGAGACAATAAATATTAGAGACTACACTACTGATAAACATAAAACTGTTGATGATACTACTTATGGAGGAGGTTCTGGAATGTTAATTAAACCAGATGTTCTCGCAAATTCTTTAGATAAAAACTTAAAATCTAAAGAAAGAACAATTTATCTTAGTCCGAAGGGAAAATTATTTAATCAAAAATTAGCAAAAGATCTTTCAAAGGAGAAAACTGTTAATATTATTTGCGGACATTTTGAAGGTATTGATGAGAGAGTTATAGAAGCGAGGAATATAGAAGAATTAAGTATAGGAGACTTTGTGTTGTCGGGAGGAGAAAGTGCTGCATTTGTTATGTTAGATGCAATTATAAGAATACTACCTGGTGTACTTGGTAACGAAAAATCGATTGAAGATGAGAGCTTTGAGAATGGACTTTTAGAGTATCCCCAGTACACAAAACCTCAAATTTGGGAGAAAAAAACAGTTCCTGATGTACTATTATCAGGTGATCATGCTAAAATTAAAGACTGGCGTTTATCTCAATCTGAGGCTATAACACGCGTCCGAAGACCAGATTTGTGGCAAAAATATAAAAAAAATTAATTTGATAAATTTAAACATGAAAACTATTGAAGAAATAAACATTGCATATGTAAAAAAAATTTCTGCTGAAAAAAAACTTCCAGATTTTTTTCCAGGGGATATCATTAAAGTAGGAGTAAAAATCACCGAAGGAAAAAGAGATAGAATTCAATATTTTGAAGGCGTTTGTATTGCAAAAAAAAATAGAGATTTAAATTCTTCCTTTACAGTTAGAAAAATATCTTTTGGTGAAGGAGTTGAAAGAACTTTTGCTTTATATAGTCCAATTGTAGACTCAATAAAAGTTATTAGATCTGGAAAAGTAAGAAGAGCAAAGCTTTATTATTTAAGAGATAGAACAGGAAAATCAGCTAGAATTACAGAAAAAATTAAAAAGAAAATTGGTATTGATGTTGAGTCAAAACCTGAAGAAGTTACAGAGGAGAATTTAGCACCAGTTGTTGAAGAAAAAACAGTAGTTAAAACTAAAACTTCAGAAGATATATTAGAAGCGCATAAAGCTGAAACTAAAAAAGAAGAAACTAAAAAAGATACTCCTGAAGAGAAAAAATAATTTTTTTCTAAATGCCACATACAATTTATGATAAAATTTGGAAAGAACATCTTGTCCATGAGCAAGATGATGGAACTTCATTACTTTTTGTTGATAGACATTTAATTCATGAAGTAACAAGTCCACAAGCATTTGAGGGTCTAAGAAATTCAAATAGAAAAGTTAGACAACCAAAACTTACTTTAGCTGTAGCAGATCATAATGTTCCAACAACTGACAGAACAAAAGGAATTTCTGATCAAGAGTCAAAAATTCAAGTTGATACATTAGATTCAAATTGTAAAGAATTTGGAATTCAGATTTTTGGAATGAATGATAAAAGACAAGGAATAGTCCATATAATTGGTCCTGAACAAGGTTTTACCCAACCTGGAACAATTATTGTTTGTGGTGACAGTCATACAGCAACTCATGGTGCATTTGGAGCCTTAGCATTTGGTATAGGGACTTCAGAAGTTGAACATGTATTAGCTACACAAACTTTAGTTCAAAAAAAATCAAAAAATTTTAGAGTAAATGTAACTGGAAATTTGCCTTTAGGTGTAACTTCTAAAGATGTGATCTTACAAATCATAGGAAAAATTGGAACAGCCGGTGGAACTGGTTATGTAATTGAATATGCGGGTAATTTAATTTCAAGTCTTAGTGTAGAAAATAGAATGACAATATGTAATATGACTATAGAAGGGGGAGCCAGAGCAGGTTTAATTCAACCTGATCAAAAAGTTTTTGATTATTTAAAAAATAAACCAATGTCACCAAAAAAAACAAACTGGGAAAAAGCTTTAGAATATTGGAATAATCTTAAATCTGATGAGGGCGCTCATTTTGATAAAGAAATAAACTTAGATGGAAAAGATATTAAACCGATGGTTACATGGGGAACTTCTCCACAAGATGTAGTTGCAATTGATGGCAAAGTTCCAAATCCAAAAAATGAAACTGATCCAGATAAAAAAAATTCAATTGAAAGATCACTAAAATATATGGGATTAAATTCTGATATTTTGGTTAAAGATATTAAAATTGACAAAGTATTTATAGGCAGTTGTACAAATGGAAGAATTGAGGATTTAAGAGAAGCAGCAAAAATATTAAAAGATAAAAAAATTGCAAAACATGTTAGTGCAATGGTTGTTCCAGGTTCAGGTCTTGTTAAGGAAAAAGCAGAACAAGAAGGTTTAGATAAAATATTTAAAAATTCAGGTTTTGAATGGAGAGAACCTGGATGCTCAATGTGTTTAGCAATGAATGCTGATAAATTAAAACCGGGAGAAAGATGTGCTTCAACTTCAAATAGAAATTTTGAAGGAAGACAAGGAAGAGGTGGAAGAACACATTTAGTAAGCCCTGGAATGGCTGCAGCTGCAGCAATTTCTGGAAATTTAGACGATGTAAGAAAGTATCAAAATTAATGCAAAAATTTAATAAACTAACAAGTATCCCAGCATATCTGCCAATAGTTAATATTGATACAGACATGATAATTCCTAAACAATTTTTGAAGACTATAAAAAGAACTGGTCTAGGAAAAAATTTATTTTTTGAAATGAGATATGATGATCAAGGAAATGAAATAAAAGATTTTATACTTAATCAAAAACCATTTAATCAATCTAAAATTTTAATTGCTGGAAAAAATTTTGGATGTGGTTCTTCCAGAGAACATGCTCCTTGGGCATTACTTGATTTTGGTATTACATGTGTAATTAGTTCAAGTTATGCAGATATTTTTTATAATAATTGTTTCAAGAATGGGATACTTCCAATTAAAATTGACGAAGAAAAAATTAAGCAAATATCAGAGTATTCTTTAAGAAAAGAAGAAATTAAAGTAGACTTAAATGAACAAAAAATTATTTTTGGTAATAATGAAATAAAATTTGATTTAGATCAATTTAAAAAGAAATGCTTAATTGAAGGATTAGATGATATTGCATTATCACTAGAAAAATCCGAAAAAATTCAATTATTTGAGAAAAAATTAAAAACATCTAAACCTTGGATATTTAATGATTAAAGTTAAAAAAAGAAAATTTTTGTTATTACCCGGGGATGGAATTGGACCTGAAGTAGTTGGTGAAGTAAAAAAAATTATTCATTGGTTTAACAAAAATAAATCATTAGATTTTGAAATAGATGAAGATTTAGCAGGTGGAGTTTCATATGATAAACATGGAACACCAATAACAGATGAAGTTTTTTATAAAGCTTTAGAGTGTGAAGCTGTAATACTTGGTGCAGTTGGAGGTCCTAAATGGGAAGATGTGGAGTTTTCAAAAAAACCGGAAAGAGCTTTACTGAAATTAAGAAAAGAGCTTAAACTTTTTGCAAATTTAAGACCAGCAATATGTTTTAAACAATTAGTTGATGCCTCAACTCTTAAACCAGAGATTGTATCTGGATTAGACATTATGATTGTTAGAGAACTTACAGGTGGAATTTATTTTGGCGAACCAAGAGGAATTAAACCAATTGATAATGGTGAAAGAAAAGGAATTAATACTCATATTTATACTTCAAGTGAAATTCAAAGGGTTGCAAGAGTTGCATTTGATTTAGCTAAAAAAAGAAATAATAAAGTTACGTCATGTGAAAAATCAAATGTAATGGAAGCAGGTTTACTTTGGAGAGAAGAGGTTCAAGAATTACATCATAAAGAATTTAGTGATGTGGAATTAAATCATATGCTTGCAGATAATTGTGCAATGCAACTATTAAGAAATCCAAAACAGTTTGATGTTATAGTTACTGATAATTTATTTGGAGATATGTTATCTGATCAAGCATCTATGTTAACTGGTTCTCTTGGATTATTACCATCTGCCTCTTTAGGATCAAAAAATAAAGATGGTAAAATAAGAGCAATGTATGAGCCTATTCATGGTTCAGCGCCAGATATAGCTGGAAAAGGTATAGCTAATCCAATTGCAACAATATTAAGTTTTGCAATGTCTATGAGATATTCACTTGATTTAGATAAGGAAGCAGATGTTTTAGAAAAAGCGGTTCAAAACGTTCTAGATGATGGACTTCGAACCAAAGATATTTTATCTAAAGGCATGAAAGAAGTATCAACATCTGAAATGGGTGATGCGATAATTTCAAAATTGCAATAATAGATCAATTATTCTAAACTTATAAAATGCCAATTTATAATGCTCCAATAGAAGATATGATGTTTCTTTTCGAGAAGTTAAGAAATAACAAAAATTATAATGAAATTGAAAAATATAAAGAAATTAATTCAGAGTTAGTCAAAAACATACTAGATGAAGCTGCTAAAATTAATCAAAATATAATTTTACCTCTAGCCAAATCTGGAGATGAAAATCCTGCTATTTTAGAAAATGGAGTTGTAAGAACTCCCCCTGGTTATAAAGAAGCTTACACTAAGTTTATAGAGGATGGGTGGACGTCGCTTTCTTGCGATCCTAAATATGGCGGACAAGGTATGCCAAAAACTGTTAGTGCCTTTTTTGATGAAATGCTTTCATCTGCAAGTCTATCTTTTAAGTTATACAGTGAATTAAGTATAGGTGCATATAATTGTATACATCATCACGCGACAGAAGAGATAAAAAATAAATATTTGCCAAAAATCGTTGAAGGTAAGTGGAGTGGAACTATGTGTTTAACTGAACCAGTTTGTGGAACAGATTTAGGCCTGCTTAAAACAAAAGCAGAAGAACAATCTGATGGAACTTATAAATTAAATGGACAAAAAATATTTATTACCTCAGGAGATCATGATTTAACAGAAAATATAATTCATTTAGTTATAGCAAGAGCGACTGACTCTCCCAAAGGTACTAAAGGAATAAGTTTATTTTTAGTTCCTAAGTTTAAAGTTAATGACGATGGATCTATTGGTTCTAGAAATGGAATTTCTACAGGGTCAATTGAAAGTAAAATGGGAATTAAAGGTTCTGCTACGTGTGTATTAAACTTTGATGATGCGGTTGGTTATATGATTGGACCAAAAAATAAAGGTCTTAATGCAATGTTTACAATGATGAATTTAGAGAGGATTGTTGTTGGAATACAAGGTTTAGGTATTTCTGAAATTGCATATCAAAATTCAGTCAGTTATGCAAAAGAAAGAAAACAAGGAAAAACTAATAATAGTAAATCTGTAAATGGGGCTGATCATATTATTGATCACGCTGATATCAAAAAAACTTTACTAAATATGAAATCTATTATTGAAGGGGAAAGAGCGTTATGTTTTTGGTTATCTCAGCAAACAGAAGTTAGCCTTAATCATAATGATGAAAAAGTTAGACAGGAGGCAGCAGATTTTGTTTCGCTAATGACACCGGTAGTTAAAACAATGTTTACAGATTTAGGAATGGAAATAACAAGTGATGCAATGCAAGTTTATGGAGGCTATGGCTATACAAAAGATCAAGGCATAGAACAATTGTATAGAGATAATAGAATTACCCCAATTTATGAGGGTACAAATTCTGTCCAGGCTGCGGATTTAGTGTTTAGGAAATTAGTTAATAAAAATGGGGATGTAATTGAAAAATATTTAAATATGATTCAAATTGACTGCAATATTAAAGATGAAAAAATCAAACCATTTATTAAAGATTTAAATGTTCACATTGAAATACTCAAAAAATTTACATCATGGATCAAAGAAAGATTACAAAATTCAAAAGATGATGCCAGTGCTGCATGTAATGATTATTTGAAAGCGTTGGGATTTATTTCTATTGCCTATGCTTGGATAAAAGTTTTGGAGGTAAGTTTTAAAGATTATGATAGTAACAAAGGTTTTTATGAAGATAAAATTCAAACTGCAAAATTTTATTTTAAAAGAGTATTGCCAAGGATGGAAAATCATTTTAAAACTGCTGCTACAGGAAGTGACTACATAATGGATTTTGAATTTTAATAGCATGAATCATTACGAAAAAAATCTCGATAAAAATGATGCAAACTTTGTTCCATTAACACCGTTAAGCTTTTTAGAAAGAGCAAAAGATATTTATCCTAATTATGAAGCATTAGTATACGAAGATAGAAGTTATACTTGGACGAATGTTTATAAAAGATGTATTAAGTTTGCGAGTGCATTAGAAAAAATTGGTATTGGCGAAGGCGACACCGTATCAGTAATGGCATTTAACACACCTGAAATTTTCGAAGCACATTATTCAATTCCGATGACAGGAGCAGTTTTAAATACTATTAATAGTAGATTAGATGCAAAAACTGTTGCATATATTTTAGAACATAGCGAAGCGAAAGTTTTAATTGTAGATAGACAGCTACATTTGGTTATTGAGAAGGCTTTAAGCCAAATTAAATCTAAACCAATAATTATTGATATTCAGGATAATTTTACAGATCAATCTTTATTAAAAAAAATTGGTGATATAGAGTATGAAAATTTTTTAAATTCAGGTGATGATAATTATATTTGGAAAAGACCAAAAGATGAGTGGCAGGCAATCTCACTAAGTTATACCTCTGGAACAACAGGAAATCCTAAAGGAGTAGTTTATCATCATAGAGGCTCATACTTAATGTCTACTGGTAGTGCAGTTGCATGGAATATGCCAAACAGATTAAATTTTCTAACTGTAGTCCCAATGTTTCATTGTAATGGGTGGTGTTATCCTTGGACAGTTCCAATGTTAAATGGAAAAACAATATGTTTAAGAACTATAGATATAAAAAAAATATTTGAATTAATAGAAAAGTATGAAATTACTCACTTTGGTGGAGCACCAATTGTTTTAAATATGATAACAGGGTCAGCAGAATCTGATAGAAAAAAATTAAATCATAAAGTTTATGTTTTAACCGCAGGTGCACCTCCACCAAGTATAATATTCAAAAAAATGGAAGCCTTGGGATTTGAGGTTATGCACGTTTATGGGCTTACAGAAACTTATGGACATATTTTACAATGCGCATGGAATGATGAATGGAATTCTTACGATGATGACAAAAAAAATGAGATAAAAGCACGACAAGGAGTAAGGTATCCAAATACAGAAGATACTATGGTTATGGACCCTGAAACAATGAAACCTGTTCCAATGGATGGAAAAACGATAGGAGAAATCATGATTAGGGGAAATGTAGTAATGAAAGGCTATTTTAAGGACAAAGAAGCAACAGATAAAGCGATGTCAAATGGATGGTTTCATTCTGGTGATTTGGCAGTTACTAATCCAGATGGTTATATAAAAATAAAAGATAGATCTAAAGATATAATAATATCTGGTGGCGAAAATATTTCTTCAATTGAAATTGAAAATACATTAGCTAAACACCCAGGTGTCTCAATCGCAGCAGTAGTTGCAAAACCAGATGAAAAGTGGGGAGAAGTACCTTGTGCGTTTATTGAAAAAGTTAAAGATAAAAATGTAACTGAAGAAGAATTAATAAATTTTTGTAAAGAAACGTTAGCAGGTTTTAAAGTACCTAAAAAAATTGAATTTTGTGAACTTCCAAAAACTTCAACAGGTAAAATTCAGAAATTTGAGCTAAGAAAAAAGGCTAAAGAATAATAAATCTATAAAATATGAAAAATTATTCTATAGCAAGATCTAGAAGACTAAGAAGTACACCGTACACTTCAAGAATTGAAAAACAGGGTGTGACGGCTTATACATCTTATAATCATATGCTTTTGCCAGCAGCATTTGGCTCTTTAGAAGACTCATATCACCATTTAAAAGAAAATGTACAAGTTTGGGATGTAGCTGGTGAAAGACAAGTAGAAATTTCTGGGAAAGACTCTTCAAAATTAATTCAATTGATGACTTGTAGAGATCTTTCCAAATCAAAAGTAGGAAGATGTTATTATTGTCCAATTATAGACGATAAAGCAGGTTTAATTAATGATCCAGTAATTCTAAAACTTGGAGAAGAAAGATGGTGGGTTTCAATAGCAGATTCAGATGTAATTTTATTCGCAAAAGGATTAGCAATTGGAAATAGATTTGATGTTAAAATATTTGAACCAAATGTTGATATTTTGGCAGTACAAGGACCAAAATCATTTGATCTTATGGAAAAAATATTTGGAAAAAAAATTACCGAAACCAAATTTTTTGGTTTTAATTATTTTGAATTTTCTGGAGCAAAACATCTAATTGCTAGGTCAGGCTGGTCAAAACAAGGAGGGTACGAAATTTATGTTGAAAATACAAAATCTGGTCTAGCTCTTTATGACAAATTATTTGAGGTTGGAAAAGAATTCGATGTTAAACCAGGTTGTCCGAATTTAATTGAAAGAATTGAAAGTGGTTTGTTGTCTTATGGAAATGATATGGATAATAATGATAACCCATTTGAGTGTGGTTTAGATAAATATGTCAATTTAGATACAGAAATAAATTTTCTTGGAAAAGAAAAACTAAAAAAGATTAAAGAGACAGGTATTAGCAAAAAGTTGATGGGGGTAATAATTGATGCAAAAAAAATAAATGTATCAAAATCTATAAATCTTATAGATGACAATAGTTCCAAAATAGGAGAACTTAGATCTGGTGTATACTCTCCATATTTTAAAAAAGTAATAGGAATTGCGATGATAGATAAGCCTCACTATAGAGTTTCTCAGACATTTAAAATATCAATAAATGATAGCACTTTTGAGGGAAAAGTTTGCGATTTACCTTTCATTTAGTATAACTAAATCATCATGAATATAGCAATTGTTGGTGCAACAGGAAATGTTGGAAGAAAAATATTGGAAGTTCTAGAAAAAAGAAACTTTCCAATAAACGATATATATTTTGTTGCATCTTCTAAAAGTGTAGGATCAAAATTAAAATTTAAAGGTAAAGATATTGAAGTAGAGAATTTAGAAAATTTTGATTTTTCAAAAGCTAATATAACTTTTTTTTCAGCAGGAGGAAAAATTTCTGAAAAATATGTTCCTGTTGCTGCGCAACAATCAGTTGTTATTGATAATTCAAGTTTTTTTAGATTGAATCCCGATGTTCCTTTAATTGTTCCTCAGGTTAATTCAAATCATATAAAAAACATGAAAAAAAATATAATTGCAAATCCAAATTGTTCTACAGCTCAGCTTGTTATAATTTTAAAACCATTGCACGATTTATTTAAAATCAGAAGAGTAATAATTTCAACATATCAATCTACTTCAGGTGCTGGAAAAGCTCCAATGGATGAATTAATAGAACAAACAAAACTTTCATTAGAAAATAAAAAAATAGATTCAAAAAATTTTACTAAACAAATTGCCTTTAATGCAATTCCACATATTGATACTTTCGCAGATGAAGGTTACACAAAAGAAGAATTAAAAATGGTAAATGAAACAAAAAAAATTTTAGATCAAAATATAAAGTTGACTGCAACATGTGTAAGGATTCCAGTACTTATATCTCACGCAGAGTCCATAAATATAGAATTTGAAAAAGAATTTACCCTCACAAAAATAACTGAAGCTTTAAACAAAGCAGATGGTTGTGAAGTTATTGATGAAAGAAAAGATGGTGGATATATAACTCCTTTAGAGGCAGCAGGCAAAAATGAAACTTTCATATCTAGAATAAGAAAAGACAATAGTAATAAAAATGCAGTTAATCTTTGGTGTGTTTCTGATAACTTGCTGAGAGGTGCAGCATTAAATGCAGTTGAAATAGCGGAAGCATATATTAAATATAAGAAATGAAAAACAATAATCCTTTATCACCACATATTCAAATTTACAGTTGGCATATATCATCTTTAGTGTCAATTTCCCACAGGGTAACAGGAATTATTAATATAATTATTGTAACTCTTATTTGTTTATGGGTAGCATTATTGCTTTTTGGCAATACAAACTACGATCTAATTCAAAAGTTTTTTGAAACTTTTTTTGGAAAATTTTTTATAGTTGGTACAGTTTGGTCTTTTTCTTTTCAAGTTTTATCTGAAATTAGACATTTATTTTGGGATTTAGGATATGGTTTTGAAATAAAAACTTCAAATATATCGGGACTAATGGTTATCTTTGGATCAATTGTGTTAACTATTTTAATTTTAATGAGAAATATAATTTTATGATTAGCGCTACTAAAAAATGGATTTTTTTAAAAGTAAGTTCAGTAATATTAGTTCCTTTAATGATGTGGTTTTTAATAAATCTAGTTTCTGTATACGATAAATCTTATGATGAAGTATTATTATTTTTTACAAGTCAACCAACAAAATTTATTTTTTCATTATTTATAATTTTTGCTTATTTTTATTCCGCTTTAAGTATTAGTGAGGTTTTTGAAGACTATATTGAGAGTGAAAAATTAAAAAATGTCGCAAATAAATTATTATATTTTTCTGCTATAATAATTCCTATTTCAACATTAATTTTACTATTTAAATTGAGTTTATGAGTTCGTATAAAATTATAGAACATGAATATGATGTGGTTGTTCTTGGAGCTGGAGGTGCAGGTTTGAGAGCTGCAGTTGGTCTAAGTGAGGCAGGTTTAAAAACTGCGTGTATTTCAAAAGTTTTTCCTACTCGAAGTCATACTTCAGCCGCTCAAGGTGGCATTTCTGCAGCTTTAGGAAATATGGGAGAGGATGATTGGAGATGGCATATGTACGATACAGTGAAAGGATCAGATTGGCTTGGTGACCAGGATAGCATTGAATATTTATGTAAAGAGGCCCCAAGGGCAGTTTTAGAATTGGAAAGATATGGAGTTCCATTTAGTAGAACTGAGGATGGAAAAATTTATCAAAGACCTTTTGGTGGTATGACTAAAAATTATGGAAATGAAACAGTTCAAAGAACATGTGCTGCGGCAGACAGAACAGGCCATGCAATATTACATACTATGTATGGTCAAGCATTAAAACATAACACAAAATTTTTTATTGAATATTTTGCATTAGATTTGTTAATGAAAAACGGGGAGTGTAAAGGTTTAATTGCATGGAATCTAAATGATGGAACTATTCATAGATTTAGATCTCACATAACAATCATTGCAACAGGTGGATATGGTAAAACATATTATTCATCAACATCTGCTCACACTTGCACTGGTGATGGAAATGCTATGGTTTTAAGAGCTGGTTTACCTTTACAGGATATGGAGTTTGTACAATTTCATCCCACAGGAATCTATGGACATGGAACTTTAATATCTGAGGGAGTTAGAGGTGAAGGAGGTTACTTATTAAATTCTAAAGGGGAAAGATTTATGGAAAGATATGCTCCCAAAGCTAAAGATCTTGCATCGAGGGATGTTGTAAGCAGATCAATAGCTGTTGAAATTAATGAAGGAAGAGGAGTAGGAAAAGAAAAAGATCACGTACATCTCCATTTAGATCATTTAGATCCTGAAGTAATTGAGAAAAGACTTCCAGGAATTTCAGAATCTTCTAGATTATTTGCAGATGTTGATGTTACTAAAGAACCAATACCAGTTGTTCCAACAGTGCATTATAATATGGGTGGTATTCCAACAAATTATAAAGCTGAGGTTTTAACTATTAACGGTTCAGAAAAAATTGTACCTGGACTCATGGCAATAGGTGAAGCAGCATGCGTTTCAGTTCATGGTGCTAACAGACTAGGATCAAATTCTTTAATAGATTTAGTAGTTTTTGGAAGAGCTGCTGCAAAAAGAGCTGCTGAATTAGTAAAACCAGGAACTCCTCATGAGGAAATTTCAAACTCAGAAACTGAAAAATGTTTAGATAGATTTGAAAGATTAAGAAATGGTAATGGAACTAATCGAACAGCGGATTTAAGATTAGCTATGCAAAAAACAATGCAGTCAAAATGTGCCGTATTTAGAACCGAAAAAACTTTAAAAGAAGGAGTAGAAGAAATAAGAAAGCCATTTGAAGGAATGGACTCAATATCTGTAAAAGATAAATCTTTAATTTTTAATACTGATTTGGTTGAAACTTTAGAATTTGATAACTTAATAAGACAGGCGATAGTCACACTAGACTCCGCATATGAAAGAAAAGAAAGTAGAGGAGCTCATGCACGAGAAGATCATCCGAAAAGAGATGACAATAACTTTATGAAACATACATTATCTTGGTGTAAAGGTAGTGAAACAACAATTTCTTATAGAGATGTACATAGATCTACATTAACAAATGATGTACAATATTTTCCACCTCAAGAGAGAGTTTATTAATGGTGCAAATAAATTTACCTAAGAATTCAGAAATTCAAAAAGGTAAATATTATCAAGACAAAACTGGTTCGAAAAATATTAGAAAAGTAAATATTTATAGATGGGACCCTTCTAGTGGTGAAAATCCTCGTATAGATACATACGAAGTTGATATGGATAATTGTCCATCAAAGGTATTGGATCTTTTAAATAAAATCAAAAATGAAATAGATCCATCGATTGCTTATAGAAGATCTTGTGCCCACGGTGTCTGTGGTTCATGCGCAATGAATATGGATGGTAAAAATGGTCTAGCGTGTACAAAACCTCATAAAGAAATTAAAGGTGACATAAATATTTATCCTTTACCTCATTTAAAAGTTCAAAAAGATTTAATTGGAGATTTAAGTACTCTATATAAACAATATCAGTCTGTCGAACCATGGTTAAAAATTTCAAAAAAAGATGAAAATAAAGAAAATTTACAATCTATAGAAGACAGATCAAAGTTAGATGGTCTTTATGAATGTATTATGTGTGCATGTTGCTCAACTTCTTGTCCAAGTTATTGGTGGAATGGTGATAAATATTTAGGCCCGGCAGTTTTATTGCAAGCGTATAGATGGATTATAGATAGCAGAGATGAAGATAGAAAAGAAAGATTAAAAAAAGTAGCTGATGAACTAAAACTTTACAGATGTCATACTATTATGAATTGTACTAACGCATGTCCAAAAGGCTTAAATCCTGCAAAAGCAATAGCATCTATAAAGAAAATGCTTGCAACAGGTTAATTACTTAATTAAATATTTTTGAGAATGAATTTAATTCAACATTTTGTAGATGGAAAAATAATTCCAGGAAAATCTGAAAGAAGAGGAAAAGTATTTAATCCAGCAACAGGTGAACAAGAGTCTGAGGTAATTTTAGGCATAAAATCAGACTTAGACCAAGCAGTAAATATTGCAAAAAAAGCTTTTGACACATGGTCCTTAAAGCCACCAATCCAACGAGCAAGAATTATGTTTAAATTTAAAGAATTAATTGAAAAAAATTCTGATGAATTAACCAAAATGATAGTTTCTGAACATGGAAAAGTTTATGAAGATGCGAAAGGTTCATTAATAAGAGGACTTGAAGTAGTAGAGTTTACTTGTGGAATTCCACAAGTTTTAAAAGGAGAATTTACTGAGAATGTAGGAACTGATATCGATAGTTGGTCGATAAGACAGCCACTTGGTGTATGCGCAGGCATAACGCCATTTAATTTTCCAGCTATGGTTCCAATGTGGATGTTTCCGATGGCTATAGCTTGTGGCAATACTTTTGTTTTAAAACCCTCAGAAAAAGATCCCTCAATTTCAATTAAATTAGCTGAATTATTTCAAGAAGCCGGTCTACCAGATGGTGTGTTTAATGTAATAAATGGTGATAAAGAAGTTGTAGATGCAATTTTAACTAACAAAGATATTAAAGCTGTAAGTTTTGTAGGCTCAACTCCAATTGCAAAATATATTTATGAAAATGCAGCAAAAAATGAAAAAAGAGTTCAAGCTTTAGGAGGTGCAAAAAATCATTGTGTTGTAATGCCTGATTGTGATTTAGATCAAGCAGTTAATGGTTTGATGGGCGCAGCTTATGGATCTGCTGGCGAAAGGTGTATGGCACAGTCTGTGGCAGTTGCAGTTGGCAATGTTGGAGATAATTTAGTAAACGAATTATCAAAAAAAGTTGAATCATTAAAAGTTGGCCCTGGTATGGATAAAAAATCTGAAATGGGACCATTAGTTACTAAAGAGCATTTAGAAAAAGTAAAGAGTTATGTTGATTTGGGTGTAAAAGAAGGAGCAAAATTAGTAGTTGATGGACGAAACCTAAAACTTCAAGGATATGAAAATGGTTATTATATAGGTGGATGTTTATTTGATCATGTTAAAGAAGATATGAGAATTTATAAAGAAGAAATATTTGGACCTGTACTTTCAGTAGTAAGAGTAAAAGATTTCAATGAAGCTACCAGACTAATAAATGACCATGAATTTGGAAATGGAACTAGTATTTATACTAGAGATGGAGATGTTGGAAGAACATTTGCTAGCAATATTAAAATTGGAATGGTTGGTATAAATATACCTATACCTGTGCCAGTGGCATTCCATAGTTTTGGTGGTTGGAAACGATCTTTATTTGGAGATCAACATATGCATGGAGTAGAAGGTGTGAGATTTTACACAAAACTTAAAACAATAACTTCAAGATGGCCATCTGGATTAAGATCAGATCCTGAATTTGTTATGCCTACAATGAAGTAAGAATATGTCAAAAAAAATATCATTAATTGGTGCCGGACAAATTGGTGGAACACTCGCACACTTAATTGGTTTAAAGGAACTAGTAGATGAAGTTGTAATGTTTGATGTTGCAAGTGGTATCGCTAAAGGGAAAGCATTAGATATAGCTCAATCATCATCAGTCGATGGTTTTAATGTTAAATTATCTGGAACAGATAATTATGAAGATATTAAAGACTCCGATGTAATTATTATAACTGCAGGAGTTCCAAGAAAACCTGGCATGAGTAGAGATGATTTGTTAGGAATAAATTTAAAAATTATAAAACAAGTAGCAGAAGGTGTAAAAAAAAATGCACCTAATGCATTTGTAATATGTATTACTAATCCATTAGATGTTATGGTAATGGCTTTTCAAAAATACTCAGGACTTCCAGCAAATAAAGTCGTTGGTATGGCAGGAATATTAGACAGCTCAAGATTCAAATTGTTTTTGTCACTTGAACTTAAAATTCCCGTTAAAGAAATAGAAGCAATGGTTATGGGCGGCCATGGAGATACAATGGTTCCATTACCAAGATTTACAAAAGTTTCAGGAAAACCTTTATTGGATTTAGTTAAAGAGGGAAAATTATCAGCAGAAAGATTAGAGGAAATTAATCAAAGAACTAGAGATGGTGGTGCTGAAATTGTTAAATATTTAGAAAAAGGCTCCGCTTTTTATGCTCCAGCTGCATCAGGAGTTCAAATGGCTGAAGCATACTTAAAAGATGAAAAAAAATTACTTCCTTGTGCTGTACAGCTTAATGGAGAGTATGGCGTTAAAAATATTTTTGCAGGAGTTCCGGTCATAATTGGCAAGAATGGTGTAGAGAAGATTGAAGAAATAAATTTAGATGAAAAAGAAAAAAGTCAATTTATGCATTCAATAGATGCAGTTAAAAAATTATGGGAAGCAGCTTCAGCAATAGATAAAGATCTTTCTAAGTAATAATGAATATTCACGAGCATCAAGCTAAAGAAATTTTAAAAAAATATGGCGTAATTGTACCAGAAGGTGTTTTTTCACACTCGGTTGAAGAATTACTAGAAAAGGCAAAAACATTAAAAACAGAAAAGTTTGTTTTAAAAGCACAGATTCATGCTGGAGGACGAGGAAAAGCAGGAGGTATAAAGATTGTAAATACAATAGAAGAGCTAAATTCAGCGGCTAAAGAAATGTTAGGAAAAAAATTGATAACTCACCAGACAGGGCCCCAAGGAAGAGAAGTTAAAAGACTATATGTTGAGTCATCTTCGGAAATTGAAAAAGAATTTTATCTTTCTTGTTTAGTTGATAGATCAAGTTCTAAGATTGCTTTTATTTCAAGTGATCAAGGTGGAATGGATATTGAGGAAGTTGCAAAAAATAACCCAAAAAAAATTGTAACTACTAAAGTTAATCTAGAAGACAAAATATCAGATAAAGATTGTGAAAAAATTGTAGAAATATTTAATTTAAGTTTAGATGCAAAAAAACAGGCTATAAATTTGATTAAATCAATATACAAAATGTTTATTGATGTAGATGCTAATCTTGTGGAAATAAATCCATTGATTTTAACTAAAGAAAATAAAATTATTTGCCTGGATGCAAAAATGAGCTTTGATGATAATGCATTATTTAGAAATCCAGAAATTTTAAATTTAAGAGACTTAAATGAGGAAGAAAAGATAGAAATAGAAGCGAGCAAACATGGTTTATCTTATATAAAATTGGATGGCAGCATAGGATGTATGGTTAATGGTGCAGGTTTAGCGATGGCAACAATGGATATAATTAAATTATATGGAGAAGAACCGGCAAATTTTTTAGATGTTGGTGGAGGAGCATCAAAAGAAAAAGTTTCAGCAGCATTTAAAATAATTTTATCAGATAAAAATGTAAAAGGAATTTTAATAAATATTTTTGGTGGCATAATGAGATGTGATGTTCTTGCACAAGGC
>CACOED010000005.1 GCA_902626245.1 uncultured Pelagibacteraceae bacterium
TCGTCCATGTAATTTATGCCCTCATATGAAAAAAATAACACTACCAAAAGTTTTAGATTGTTTAGAAAATGAGTCAAATGAATTAGTTATGGATAAAGAGACTATAGAAAAAGCAAGAAAGTCTGTGGAAAGAATGGCAGAGATAGGCAGATAAAATCTGTGCCAAAAATAAAATTAAGCAAAAATTTCATTACAAATGTTTGCAAGCTTGCACTTAATGAGGACTTGTATCCATCAGGAGATATTACTTCAAATTTATTAAAAAAAAATACTATAATAAAAGCAAATTTGCTTACAAATCAGGCAGGTGTAGTAGGTGGATTAGATTTTGTAAAACAGACTTTTAATTTAATTGATAGAACAATTAAAGTTAAAATTAAAAAGAAAGAAGGATCTAAAATAAAAAAAGGAAATTTAATAGCAATTATTGAAGGTAATATAAAAAATATATTAATTGGTGAAAGAGTCGCTCTAAACTTTTTATCTCATATTTCTGGCATCGCCACGAAAACGAATTGTTTCGTAAATAAAGTTGGTAAAAAATCAAAAATCTGCTGTACTAGAAAAACTATTCCAAATTTACGGGTTGTCCAAAAGTATGCTGTTAAACTTGGTGGAGGAGTAAACCACAGATTTAATTTAAGCGATGAATATTTAATTAAAGATAATCATATAGCAGCAAATAAAGACATTAGAGAAATAATCAAAAGAGCAATTAAATTAAAAAAAAGTAGAAAAATTACAGTAGAGATAGATAATATTAATCAACTAAGAAAAATTGTCGGCTTAAAATTTGACAGAGTTTTATTTGACAATATGAAATTAAAAGATCTTAGAGAGGGTATTAAAATTGCAAAAAAGTATTATGAGACAGAAGCTTCAGGAAATATTACATTAAAGACGGTAAAAAAAGTTTCTAAAACTGGAGTAGATAGAATTTCTGTTGGATCGATAACTCATAGCGCTCCGTCACTTGATTTTAAATTGGAGATTTAGAAATAATTTTTTTTAATTCGGCTTGTGCAGCAGCAAGTCTTGCAACTGGTACCCTATATGGTGAACAAGAAACATAGTCTAATCCAGTATCTGAACAAAAATATATACTCTTTGGATCACCTCCATGTTCTCCACATATACCTAGCTTTATTTTTTTATTTTGTTTTCTTCCTTTTTCTGAGGCTATTTTGATTAGTTCACCAACACCTTCATCTATTGAAATAAAAGGATCAATTTCAAAAACTTTATTTTCAATATAGTCATTCAAAAACTTTCCACTATCATCTCTACTAATTCCAAAAGTTGTTTGAGTTAAATCATTAGTTCCAAAGCTAAAAAATTCTGCATGTTTTGCAATATCTTTTGCTTTCAACGCGGCTCTAGGTAATTCAATCATAGTTCCAACTAAAAATTTAATTTTAATTTTATTTTCATCTTGAACTTTTTTTGCTGTTCTTATCACAAGATCTTTCATAATTTTTATTTCAGCTTCAGTTGAAACTAAAGGTATCATAATTTCAGGAAATGCAGATTTTATTTTTTTTAATTTTAAATCTGTCAATGCTTCGAATATTGCCCTGCATTGCATTTCGTAAATTTCAGGAAAAGAAATTCCTAATCTACAACCTCTATGACCTAACATTGGATTTGATTCATGTAGCTCATCAATTCTTGATTGGACTTCCTTGATTGGGACTTTTAATTTATTTGATATTTCGGCAATTTCTTTTTGGGTTCTTGGAAGAAATTCGTGTAATGGAGGGTCTAATAATCTTACCGTCACAGGAAGACCGCTCATAATTTTAAATATTTCAACAAAGTCATTTTTTTGATGTGGTAATAGTTTTTCTAATGCTTTACTTCTATCTTCAGTAGTTTTTGAAAGTATCATTTCTCTTACTGACAAAATCCTTTCTTCATCAAAAAACATATGCTCTGTTCTGCACAAGCCAATTCCCTCAGCTCCAAAATCTCTTGCAGTCCTAGTATCCATTGATGTTTCTGAATTAGTTCTTACATTTAATCTTCTAAAATTATCTGCCCATCTCATTAATTTTGAAAAATCACCTGAGATTTCAGGTTTTATTTTTGGAATTTCGCCCTGAATAATTCTTCCTGTAGATCCATCTATTGTAATTAAATCACCCTCTTTTATCTCTATAGATTTTGTTTTGAAAATTTTTTTATCATAATTAATATCAATTTCACTTGAACCTGAAACACATGGCCTTCCCATTCCTCTTGCAACTACTGCTGCATGACTTGTCATTCCACCTCTTGATGTGAGTATACCTTTGGCTGCGTGCATTCCATGAATATCCTCTGGTGAAGTTTCTACTCTAACCAAAATTGTATCTTGCATCATTTCATTAAGTCTTTCAGCTTCATCAGATGAAAAAACAACTTTTCCACTTGCTGCACCAGGAGAAGCTGGTAAACCATTTGCAATAACATTTATTTGACTCTTTTCATCTAAAGTAGGATGTAAAAGTGAGTCTAAAGAATGCGGATCTATTCTTATAATTGCAACTTTTTTGGAAATTAACTTTTCTTTAACCATATCGACTGCAATCTTAACAGCAGATTTAGCAGTTCTTTTTCCAGATCTTGTTTGTAATATCCAAAGTCTATTTTTTTCAACTGTAAACTCAACATCCTGCATATCTTTGTAATGTTTTTCTAAATTCTTTAAAATTCTATACAATTGTTTAAAAACATTAGGCATTGATTCTTGCATTGATATTTCTTTTTTACCGGCTTCAACTCTGGCTTTTTTTGTTATGTATTGAGGAGTTCTTGTGCCCGCGACTACATCTTCACCTTGAGCATTAATTAAATATTCTCCATAGATATCATTTTTACCGGTTGATGGATTTCTTGTAAAAACAACTCCAGTTGCACAATCTTGACCCATGTTTCCAAATACCATTAACTGGATATTTACAGCCGTTCCCCATTCTGAAGGTATTTTATTAAGTTTTCTATAAACCTTGGCTCTTTTACTTTGCCAAGACAAAAATACTGCTTCAATTGCCCCTATTAATTGCTGATCAACATCTTGTGGAAATTCCTTTTTAGTTTTTTCTTTCACAACATTCTTAAAATCTTCAATTAAACCTTCCCAATCATTTTCATCTAAATCGGTATCTAAAAGTACTCCTTTTGTAAGTTTATAATTTTCAATTAACTCTTCAAAATTATAACTTTGAACTCCTAATACGACATTAGCGTACATTTGAATAAATCTCCTATAGCTATCTTTGGCAAATCTTGGGTTAGATGTTTTTTTAGCAAGTGCTTGAACAGTTTTATCATTTAGGCCTAAGTTTAATATTGTATCCATCATTCCAGGCATTGAGATTCTGGCTCCTGATCTTACTGAAACTAATAAGGGATTTTTTAAATCTCCAAATTTTTTACCTGTTTCTTTTTCAATATTTTTTATTTCAACTTTTATATTTTTTAGTATTTTTGGCCCAATTTTTTTATTATTTTTATAAAATAAATCACAAACTTCAGTAGAAATAGTAAATCCTGGAGGAACGGGATAACCAAGTCTTCCCATTTCGGCAAGATTTGCCCCTTTACCTCCTAAAATATTTTTTGGAAATTTTATTTTTTTTGTATCTTTTGATTGAAAATTAAAAACTAATTTTTTCATTATAAACTTTCTACTTTGGAAAGATTTAAATAATTATCGAAGGTTTTGCATAACATTTGTAAAAGTTCTAGCCTATTTTTCTTAATTAAATCATCTTGATCATTTACTATCACATTATCAAAAAAATCATTTAATTCTTTTTTAGCTAATGATAATATTTTTAATATACCTTCATAGTCACCATCTCTGCTAATATTAGTGAAGTTTTTTCTAATATCATGAATTTTTTTATAAAGTAAATTTTCAAATTCATTCTTAAAAAGCCCAGGGTCTGCAGATCCAGCTAGATCAATTTTGCTATTTCTTAATTCATTAGAAATAATATTTGATGCTCTTTTATAACAAAACATTAAATCTTTACCAATTTCTTTAGAAATATATTTATTTAATATAAGAGTTTTTTTATAAACTTTTAAAATATGATCAATATTAAAGCTTAAAGTTGAAGTTTCAATAATATCATTTCTAATATTTTTTTCTTTCATAAAATTTTTAAATCTATCATGAAAAAATTCTGAAAGATCTTTTTGTATATTTTTTGAATTGAAATTAATATTTTGTTCAGAATAAAGTTGACAACTATAATTAATTAAATCTCTCAATTTTAATTCTTTATTATTTTCTAAAATCATTTTTAACAATCCAATTACCAATCTTCTTAATGCGTAAGGATCTTTAGAACTTGAAGGTTTTAACCCTAATCCAAAAAAACCTACCAGTGAGTCTAATTTATCACTTAACGACAACGCAATACTGTAAGGTTTTTTTGGAATTATACTTTCAAATCCTGTTGGTAAATAATGTTCACTAACAGCTAAACAAACTTCTTTTTCGAAACCTTGTACTTCTGCAAAATAACCACCTAGTATACCTTGTAATTCTGGGAATTCCCCAACAAGATCAGATAATAAATCTACTTTACATATCGATGATGCAATTTCTATTTTTTCTTTGCTAATTAATAATTCATCTGAAATAAGACTACTTAATTTTCTTACTCTTTGAACTTTGTCATAATAACTTCCTAAGCCTTTAAAGTAATTTATATTCTTTAATTTTGATATTTGTTTTACTAAATTTTCAGATTTATTTTTGTTCCAGAAAAATTCTGCATCACTTAACCTTGCATCGACTACTTTTTCATTACCAATTTTAACAAATCCTTTTGGATCAAGTGAGTCTGCCACAATAAAAAAACTATTTGTCAAACTTTCGTTTTTATCAAATGTGGGAAAGTACTTTTGATTATGCTGCATTGTAATAGTTATAATCTCTTTAGGTATACTCAGATATTTTTTATCAAAGGTGCACAAAATTACTTTCGGCTTTTCAACAATATCTGTCACCTCGTTTAACAAATTTTCATTTATATTTATTTGAAGATTTTTTTTATTCGAAAGATCGATTAATTTTTTTTTAATATATTTTTTTCTTAAGTCATTGTTAATTATAATATTTTTTTTTTTAAAATAATTAAAATATGAACTAATGCTTTTAAATATTTTTTTTTTTTCTTCAAAGTCTTTATCTAGATAAGTAGAGTTTGAACTTGATAAATGATAAAATTCAAAATTTAAAGGCTTGTTATCGAATATTGCAAATATTGATTTTAGGGGTCTACCCCAATAAAGATCGTGTTCACCCCATTTCATTGATTTTTTCCAAGATAGATTTTCTAAAATTTTTGGAATATTGGTTCTCAAAATATCTTCTAACTTTATCTTTCTTGATGGTTTTTTATAAAAAAAAAACTCACCTTTATCAGTATTTTTTTTGTAAATATCTTTTTTATTAGCAGAATTTGATTTTAAAAAACCTTCTATTGCTTTATCTGGTGCTTTAATATTTGGACCTCTTATTTCTTCTGATTTTTGATATATTTCACTTTTAATTTTTTTTAAGTGTAAAACTAATCTATTTGGTGTTGAAAAAATTTTTGGTTCTTCGTTGTAGTTTATATTTTCTTTTTTTAAAAAGTTTTTAAAATTTTCAAGTAAATTTTTTCTTGCTGATGATTGTAAATTAGCTGGTATTTCTTCACTGAATAATTCTAATAAAAATTCAGACATTTTTATTTTTGACTTTCAAGCCAAACTTGACCAACGGCTTTTACTAAATCTCTTATCCTTGCTATATATTCAGCTCTTTGCGCTACACTAATAACTTTTCTGGCATCTAATATATTAAAAACGTGGCTAGCTTTCAAACATTGATCATAAGCTGGTAAAGATATTTTTTTTTCAATTAAAGATTTAGATTCTTTTTCAATCATATCAAAAATTTTAAATAAATCATCTGTATTAGCTAATTCAAAATTATATTTTGAAAATTCTTTTTCAGATTGATAAAAAACATCTCGATATAAAATTCCATCATTATTCCATTCTAAATCAAAAACATTTTTTTTTGCTTGAGTAAACATGCAAAGTCTTTCTAATCCATATGTCAATTCAACAGAAATAGGATTACATTCTATTCCAGCCATTTGCTGAAAATAAGTAAATTGAGTTACTTCCATGCCATCACACCAAACCTCCCATCCAAGTCCAGCCGCTCCTAATGTTGGACTTTCCCAATCATCTTCAACAAATCTTATATCATGCTCTTTATGTTTAATGCCAATTGCCAAAAGACTATTTAAATAAAGACTTTTTATATTTTTTGGAGATGGTTTAATTAGCACTTGAAATTGATAATAATGTTGTAATCTATTTGGATTTTCTCCATATCTTCCATCCGTTGGTCTTCTTGACGGCTGAACATAGGCTGCTCTCCATGGTTTGCTACCTAAAGATCTAAGCGTTGTCGCAGGGTGAAATGTTCCTGCTCCAACCTCTAAATCATATGGTTGTAAAATTACACATCCATGTTTACTCCAATATTTTTGTAAGCTCAAAATAGTATCTTGAAATGACTGAAATTTAAGTTTTTTATTTTTTTTTTTAGAAACCATACCTTTGCCAGATAGATCTTTCTTCTAAAATACTAATTGCTTGTTCTGTATGATTTTCTGAAGATAATTTTCTAGCAAGCCAGCCTTTTGCTTTCTCAAATTTTTTAATAACTATTTTTTCACCAAACTTTTCTCTCAAAATTTGATCCGCATTTCCTATTCCATCTACTAATCCTAGTTCTTTAGCTTTCCTACCTGACCAAAATTCTCCTGAGAACAATTCTATTCCACTATCTTTTTTTAATTTTGAAGATCTACTTTTTTCTACAACATCAATAAAATCTTTATGAAGATCTAGCTGAATAGTTTTTAATCTTTCAATATCTTCTTTTTTTTCATCCATGAAAGGATCTAAGGTGCTTTTATTTTTGCCAGCAGTATAAACTCTTCTTTGAACTCCTATTTTATTTATTAAATCTTTAAAACCAAAAGATGAGTAAATCACTCCTATTGATCCTACTATTGAACTTTGATTTGCATAAATCTCATCTCCTGCACAAGCAATCAAATATCCACCCGATGCAGCTACGTCTTCTGCAAAAATAATAACTTTTTTGTTATTTTTTTTTGCTTGTGATCTAATAAAATCGTGTATCAGATGTGATTGAACAGGAGAACCTCCTGGTGAGTTAATAGAAATAGCTACGGCAGGTGATTTTTTGATAGAAAAAGCTTTTTTTATTATTTCTTCTTGTCCTGCAAAATCAATTCCTTGTTTAAATTTTCCAACATTACCTATAACGCCGCTTAATTTGATATGAGGTATTATTTTTTTTTTTTTAAAAATTGATAACATTCTTATGCTTATAAAATTTTTTGTTTAATATAAAGTCTACTTATAGTTGAAGTTTTAGGTGCGTCAATTGATAAGTATTATAATGCGTTAATTATACTAGTTTAACTGGATGGGCACAGTTGTTCAGTTAAAAAATCGAATAAATAATTCATATTCAGAACTCAAAAATTCAGTTGAGGAAAAATTAGTATTAGTTGAAGAAAAAATTAAATTAAAATTGTCTAGCAATGTAAGTCTTGTTGATGAAATGACAAATTATCATTTAAGAACTGGTGGAAAAAGACTTAGGGCGCTTCTCACATTAGGAGCAGCTAAAATTTGTGGATATTCAAGAGGTGGAAGAGATATAAATCTAGCAGCATGTGTTGAATTAATTCACGCTGCTACACTAATGCATGATGATGTCATAGATAATAGCAAAATTAGAAGAGGAAAAAAAACTTTAAATAGTATTTGGGGAAATCAATCATCAATTCTAGTTGGTGATTATTTGTTAAGTAGATGTTTTGAAATGATGGTAGAGGATGGAAACTTAGAAATATTAAAACTTCTATCATCTACATCTGCTGAGATTTCACAGGGTGAAGTCTTACAACTACAACATAAAGGTGAAATAGATATGCTTGAAGAAACTTACTTAAAAATAATTTCAGCAAAAACTGCTTCTCTTTTTGCAGCAGCAACAAAAGTTGGTTCTATTTTAGCTAATAAAAAAAGTAAAATAAAAGAAGCGTTAGAGTTTTACGGAAAAAACCTTGGACTTACTTTTCAAATAGCTGATGATACTTTAGATTACAATTCAGAACTTAAATTCTTTGGAAAAAAAATAGGTAACGATTTTTATGAAGGAAAAGTTACCTTGCCAATAATTCTTCTCTATCAAAAAGCCAACGTGAGTGAAAAAGTTGAACTAAAAAAATTATTTGAAAAAAATGATAGAAATGAAGAAGAATTTAAAAAAGTTTTACTGATGATAAAAAATTATAATATAATTTCAAGTTGTTATACAAAAGCTGAATATTTTATAAACCTTGCCTCAAATTCTTTAAGTATCTTTGAAGAATCTAAAGAGAAAGATATTCTAAAGAATCTTACTTCATTTAGTTTAGAAAGATCTTATTAAGGACTTAAAAGATTTTTTTCCCACTTATGATTATCTTTTCTACTATAACAAAGTCTTTCATGAATTCTATTTTTTCCATCAAGCCAAAATTCAATTTCAAAAGGTTTCAAATTCCATCCTGACCAATGTTTGGGTCTTGGTATATTTTTTTCATTTGGATATTTTTTTTTAAATTCTTCGATTGATTTTAATAATTCATCTCTAGATTTTAAAATACTACTTTGCTTAGATGCCCATGCTCCTATTCTACTTCCATAAGATCTACTATTATAATAGTTATCAGCATCTAAATCAGAAACATTTGATAATATTCCAGTAATCCTCACCTGCCTAAGTAATGATTTCCAATGAAAACACATCGAGGCTTTTTGATTTAATTTTATCTCTTTACTTTTTCGACTATTCAAATTTGTATAAAAAACAAATCCTTTTTCATTAAAACCTTTAAGCAAAACCATTCTTACAGAAGGGGTTTCATTTTTTCCTACTGTTGCTAAAGCTAAAGCATTTGGGTCATTAATTTCAGTTTTTTTTGCTTCGTTAAACCATTCTGCAAACAAATCTACTGGATTATCCAAATCCTTAAAGCATAAATCTATACCTATTGAGTTTTTTTGATTCATAATTTCAACAAAATAACTTATATAATATATTTAATGTCATTTAATACTTTTGGAAAGATATTTCGTTTTACCACTTGGGGTGAGTCTCATGGACCTGCTATAGGATGTATAGTTGATGGCTGCCCTCCTAATATAAAAATAAGTGAAAAAGACATACAATTTGAACTTAATAAGAGAAAACCTGGACAGTCAAAATTTACAACTCAAAGAAAAGAGGATGATAAAGTAAATATTTTATCGGGAGTCTTCGAGGGAAAAACAACAGGCACTCCGATCTCAATGATAATTTACAATAAAGATACAAGATCAAGAGATTATGAAACAATAAAAAATAAATTTAGACCTGGTCATGCTGACTATACATATTTTAAAAAATATGGAATAAGAGATTACAGAGGTGGTGGAAGACAATCTGCTAGAGAAACTGCTTCAAGAGTTGCGGCTGGTGCGATTGCAAAAAAAGTCTTAAATAACAAATTAGGAAGTAAATATAAAGTTGTTGGTGCTGTGACGCAGTTAGGAATTCTTGGCTGTGAAACTAATAAATGGGATGAAAAATTTATTTCTAAAAATCCTTTTTTCTGTCCAGATAAATCAATTATAAAACTTTGGGAAAAATATTTATTAGGTATTAGAAAGTCAGGTTCTTCATGTGGAGCAATTATTGAAGTTAGAGCAAAAGGTATTCCAATTGGACTAGGGGCTCCAATTTATTCCAAATTAGATATGGATTTAGCTGCGGCTATGATGAGTATTAATGCGGTTAAAGGTGTAAATATTGGATCTGGTATGAATTCTGCCCAACTTAATGGAGAACAAAATTCTGATGAAATTATACGAAAAGGTAAAAAAACTAATTTTAAATCAAATAATGCAGGAGGAATTCTTGGTGGAATTTCTTCTGGACAAGATATAATTGTTTCATTTGCTGTTAAACCAACCTCTTCTATTCTTTCTCCAAGAAAAACAATTGATAAATTTGGAAAAAATACATCTATTTCTGTTAGAGGAAGACATGATCCATGTGTTGGTATAAGGGCTGTTCCAATAGGAGAGGCAATGGTGCACTGCGTAATATTGGATCACTACTTAATGAATATTGCGCAGTGCAAAAGTTAATTTGATTTTTTAACTACAACCTTTGAATTTAAAGTATCAAGAATTTTAGTTTCAATACTATTAGCATCTAAACCAGCATATTTATACATGAGCTCTGGTTTATCATGATCTATAAATCTATCAGGTAATATCATTGATCTAAATTTTAAATTATTATCAATTAAGTTATTATCAAATAAATATTGCGAAATATGTGACCCAAAACCACCAATAGAACCTTCTTCTATAGAGATAATTATCTCATGATCTCTTGCTAATTGCCAAATTAAATTAATGTCTAAGGGTTTAGCAAATCGTGCATCGAATAAAGTTAAATTAATTCCTTTCTTTTTTAAATTTTCATATGCAATCAAACATTCTTTTAGTCTTGCACCAAAATTTAAAATTGCTACTTGCTTACCTTCTTTAATAATTTTTCCTTTTCCAATTTCTAATCTTTCACTTATATTTGGCAATTCTATCCCTATACCATTTCCTCTGGGATATCTGAAAGCAGAAGGTTTATCATTAATATCTACTGAAGTATTTATCATTCTTACAAGCTCTGCTTCGTCACTAGCAGCCATCACTATAAAATTAGGTAAGGTTGCAAGATAAGTTATATCAAAGGAACCTGCGTGTGTTGGCCCATCTGCACCAACTAATCCTGCTCTATCAATTGCAAATCTTACTGGCAGACTCTGAATTGCTACATCGTGTACTACTTGATCGTAAGCTCTTTGTAAAAAAGTAGAATAAATTGCAGCATAGGGTTTATAGCCTTCTGTAGCTAAACCAGCCGCAAAGGTTACAGCATGTTGTTCTGCTATACCAACATCGAACATTCTTGATGGAAATTTTTTTGCAAAAAAATCCATTCCGGTCCCTGAGGGCATTGCAGCAGTTATTCCAACAATCTTACTATCCTTTTCTGCGTGCTTAATAAGAGTATTTGCAAAAACTTTTGTATAAGATGGATTAGTTGATTGTGGTTTTTCTTGAACACCAGTACTTACATTAAATTTAGTTACACCATGATATTTATCATCTGATTTCTCAGCAAATTCATACCCTTTTCCTTTTTTGGTCTTAATATGTACCAAAATTGGACCATCAAAATTGATTTGTTTTGCATTTTTTAAAACAGAAATTAAAGAATCCATATCATGTCCATCTATTGGACCAATATAATAAAATCCTAGTGAATTAAATAATGTTCCTCCAGTGACAGCTGATCTTAAAAAATCTTCTGCCTTACCAGCTTTTTTACTGAATCTTTTTGAGAACGAAGAAATAATTAATTTCAATGTTTCTCTAAAACTAAAATAAACCTTTCCAGAAAAAAGTTTTGCTAAATAAGATCTAAGAGCTCCAACTGGTTTAGCGATCGACATATCGTTGTCATTTAAAATTACAATCATTTTGGTTTTGCTTGTTCCAGCGTTATTCATTGCTTCATACGCCATACCTGCGCTCATTGCTCCATCTCCAATTACTGCAACAACTTCATTTGATTTATTCGAAAGTTTATTTGCAACCGCCATTCCTAAAGCTGAAGAGATTGATGTTGAACTGTGTGCAGCTCCAAAAGTATCATACTCACTCTCAGATCTTTTTGTAAAACCAGACAGGCCTCCTCCTTTTCTTAAAGTTCTAATTTTATCTTTTCTTCCAGTTAATATTTTGTGTGGATATGTTTGATGACCAACATCCCAGATTAACTTATCGTTTGGCGTACTAAAAACGTAATGCAAAGCAACTGTTAATTCAACAACGCCTAGACCTGCACCTAAGTGTCCACCGGTGACTGACACTGCATCTATCATCTCTGTCCTAACTTCATCAGCTAAAACTTGCAGGTCTGATTCAGAAAGTTTTCTAATATCTGAAGGAAAATTTACATCATCTAAAAATTTATATGTCTTTTTCATTTTGTTCTATTTAAAATAAACTTTACGGTATCTTTTAAATCATTTGCCTTTTTTTCAAATTTATTTATTTTTTTATAGATATTGTTTTTTAACTTTTCGTTATATTTAATAGTATTTTTGTATCCTAGCAAACTAATTAAGGTCGCTTTTCCTTTTTTTATATCTTTTTTTGTTTTTTTTCCTTCTTTTTTTGAACTGCTTTTATAGTCAATTAGATCATCGGCTATTTGGAACAATAATCCAATATCTGATCCCAATTTTTCAAAACTATTAATATATTTATTTTTTTTTGAAACAATTACTGGTGCCATACAACAAAAACTAAATAATTTACCAGTTTTTTTTATTTGCATTTCAACAATTTTTTTTAAAGGTATTTTTTTATGTTCAAAGTTTAAGTCTGAAAATTGACCTCCTGCTATACCTGAATGTCCAGACGTTTTTGATATTAAGTTAATTAGATTTATTTTAATTTTTTCATTTACATTGAAATTTTTATGACTCAAAATCTCAAAAGCAATTGTTAAAAGTGAATTTCCAGCAAGGATAGCAGTAGACTCTCCAAATTTTTTATGTGTTGATAATTTTCCTCTTCTTAAATTATCATTATCCATACATGGTAAGTCATCATGAATTAACGAATATGCATGAATACACTCTACGGCTGCACTTAAATAAATTAATTTTTTATATTCAATTTTAAAAATTTTACCTACATCAACAATAAGTTTAGATCTGATTTTTTTACCACCTGGTAGAAGTCCATACCTCATAGGTTTTATTAATTCAGTTTTTTTTTGACTTATAAAAAATTTTGAAAGAAATGTATTGGTATCTCTTGCAATTTTATTTAGTTTTTTTTTCATTTTTTTTTAAAACCATATTAATTTTACTTCTTGTTTCTTGAGATATTTCTCTAGATGTATTTTGGAATTTTTTTTCAATCAAATTATTTAATTTTATTAATTCTTGATAATCATTAATAGAGGCCTGCAAATCTTTTTCACTTTCTAGTTTTTCTATTATATTATTAGCAAGTTCTGTAAGTTCATTTAGAGATTTGTTTTTAATATCATCTAGTAAATTTTTATCTTTCATATAATAGTTGGTATTAATACATGAAAAACAATCTTTCAAATATTAAAAAATCTAAATATTATTTAGATAAAGGGGAGTGTGTCGCTATACCTACCGAGACAGTATATGGGCTTGCGGGAAATGCATATTCTAATAAAGCTACTTTAAAAATTTTTAAACTAAAAAAAAGAACTAAAAAAAATCCTCTAATAGTTCATTATAATAATCTCAAAATGCTAAGTAAAGATTGTATTACAAATAGTCATTTTTTTAAACTTTATAAGAAATTTTGTCCAGGTCCATTGACTTTTGTATTAAGGTTAAAAAAAAGTACTAAGATTTCAAAATATGTTACAAATAGTCAAAATACTTTAGCTGTCAGATTTCCAAATCATTTACTTACAAAAAAGCTTTTAAAATTATTAAATTATCCACTGGCGGCACCTAGTGCAAATATATCAACAAAAATAAGTCCAGTTTCTATAGAAGATGTAAAAGAGGAATTTGGAAATAAAATTAAATTTATATTAGATGGAGGAAGATCAAAGATTGGATTGGAGTCAACAATAATAAGTTTAGTTGATAAACCAAGAATATTAAGACTTGGGGGAATGGAAAGATCAAAAATTAACAAGCTTTTAAAAAAAAATATTAAGTTTGATAAAAAAGAAAAAATTAATGTACCAGGTCAATCAAAATTGCATTATTCTCCTGGAATTCCTATAAAGCTAAATATTATAAAACCAAAATCTCATGAGGCATTTATTCTAATAAAAAAAAGAAAAAAATCTGATAAAAATTATTATTATTTGAGTAAAACTAAAAATCTTAAAGAGGCTGCCAAAAATTTGTATAAAATATTAAGAAAAATTAAAAATAAAAATTATAAAAGTATAGCTGTTGAAAAAATTCCAAACATTGGTTTTGGTGAAGCAATTAATGACAGATTAAAAAGAGCATCAACTAAATAATGAAAAATTCTATAAAAGTTATTAATCTAAAAAAGACTTACGGAGCAAAAGAAGCTGTAAAAAATGTAAATTTTGAGATTAAAGAAAATGAGATTATTGGTTTACTTGGTCCAAATGGATCAGGAAAAACTACAACTATCGGAATGATTTTAGGTTTATTAAAACCTACAAGTGGTGAAGTAATAATTAATGGATTAAAAATAGAAAAAAATCTAATAAATATTTTGCAAAAAATAAACTTTATTTCTCCATATATAGAATTACCAAAAAAATTAACAGTTAAACAAAACTTAATCGTATATGGCAAACTTTATTCGGTAAAAAATTTAAGTAAAAAAATAGATTATTTGGTTAGTGAATTAAAATTAGAAAATTTGCTTAATAGAGTTACTGGAGAATTATCATCTGGACAAAAAAATAGAATTAGTTTGGCAAAAGCAATAATTAATGATCCTAGTGTCTTGTTGCTTGATGAGCCTACAGCATCTTTAGATCCTGAGATAGGTGATTTTGTAAGAACATTTTTAGAAAATTATAAAAAAGAGAGAAAAGTGTCAATTTTGCTAGCTTCTCATAATATGGATGAAGTCACTAGATTGTGCTCCTCTATAATGATGATGAAAAATGGCTTAATAATAGATCAAGGAAAACCAATTGATTTAATAAAAAAACATGGAAGAAAAAATTTGGAGGAAGTTTTTTTAAAACTTGCAAGGAATTAAAATGAATTTAGGAAGAATGTATGGTCTATTTTTGAGACATTTTTTTTTAATAACAAGATCTTTTCCTAGAATCTTAGATTTAATTTATTGGCCAACTATACAAATTACTTTGTGGGGATTTATATCGAACTTTTTTTCTACTTATAGTTCTTATTACAATAATGCAGTTGGTGTTATACTTACATGTGCAATACTTTATGATTTTTTATTTAGAACTAGTATTGGTTTTAACATGTTATTTTTAGAGGAAATATGGAGTAGAAATTTTACAAATTTGTTTATTGCTCCAATAAAGAAGAGTGAAATTTTAATTTCGCTAATATTAACTGCGTTAATAAGAGCACTTATTGGTCTTGTTCCAGCAATTTTATTAACCTCTCCTTTGTTTGGAATTTCTTTATTAGATTTGGGTTTAAGTTTGTTCTTATTATTTTTAAGTCTTTATATATTTGGAATAACTTTAGGTATACTTGTATCATCTGGATTATTAAGATTTGGACCATCATTTGAAAATATTGCTTGGTCAACAATGTTCTTGTTAGCACCCTTTGGTTGTATTTATTACCCTATAGAAATATTACCCGAAATATTTCAAAAAATTGCATATATGCTTCCACTTGTTTATATATTTGAGGAAGCTAGAAGTATTTTAGTTGATGGGTTTGTAAATGTGGATAATATTTTTAAAGCTTTTTATTTAAATGGATTATATTTGTTTATTTCAATTTGTTTATTCTACTATTCTTTCAGCAAAGCTCGTAAAAAAGGTACTTTAATTAATATAGGAGAATAAAATGGTGCGCCTGCTAGGAGTTGAACCCAGAACCTCCTGATCCGAAGTCAGGCGCTCTATCCAGTTGAGCTACAAGCGCATATAGTATTAATATTATAATTTATGAAAAATATCATTAATTTAATTGTAAAAGATGGAGAAAATAGTCAAAGAGTAGATCAATTTATATCAAATAAAGAAAAAGAACTTAGCAGAACCAGAATAAAAAATTTAATCTTAAATAAAAAATTAAAAATTAATGAAAAAATTATTCATGATCCATCAAAGAAAATTTTCACTAATGATTATATTAAACTTGAAATACCTGAGCCAAAGAAAATTTCACTAAAACCGTTTAATTTTAAAATAGATATTATATTTGAGGATAAAAATTTATTAGTTGTTAATAAGCCTGCTGGTATATCTATGCATCCTGGAGCAGGAGACTATGACAAAACTTTAGTTAATGCTCTTATGTATTACGACAGTAAAAATTTATCTAATATAGGAGATGAACTAAGACCAGGTATTGTCCATAGAATAGATAAAGACACCTCCGGTTTAGTTGTAATAGCAAAAAATAACCTTACCCACGAAAAATTATCAAATCAGTTTAGCAACCATTCAATAAAAAGGATCTATCAAGTTCTCGTTTGGGGAAAATTAAGACCTCAATCTGGAAAAATTGAAACTCTAATAACTAGAAGTTCAAAAAATAGACAACTTATGGAAGTTGGACTTACTAAAGGAAAAAAAGCAGTTACAAATTATAAAACATTAGAAGTTTTTGAAAATAACAAAATTCCAACTTTTAGCTTAATAGAATGTAAGCTTGAGACTGGTAGAACACATCAGATAAGAGTTCATATGAGTTATAAAGGAAATAATATACTCGGAGATAAAAAATATAAAAAGAAATTTAGAAAAATAAAAAATATAAATTTAGATCTAGAAGAAATGATTTTAAACTTAGGTAGACAATTTTTACATGCTAAAGTATTAGGTTTTATACATCCTAAAAGTGGAAAAGAACTAAATTTTACCTCAATTTTGCCTCAAGAACTTGAAAAAATTTTAAAAATGTTAAGAAAATTAAGCAAATAAAATCATTGTAAAATTAATTTTCTTAATTAAATAAATAGCGAAAATGAGTACTACAAAAAATTATAATCTACCAATACTTTCAAGTGAAGGTGGTCTATCTGCATATTTAGCACAAATAAAAAAATTTCCAATGCTGGATGCAGAAGAAGAATATATGCTAGCTAAAAATTGGAAACAAACTGGTAGTTTAAAGTCTGCAGAAAAATTGGTTACAAGTCATTTGAGATTAGTAGCTAAAATTGCAATGGGATATAAAGGATATGGCTTGCCAATAAATGAAATGATATCTGAGGGTAACGTTGGGTTAATGCAAGCTGTAAAAAAATTTGAGCCTGAAAAAGGTTTTAGATTAGCAACATATGCAATGTGGTGGATCAAAGCATCTATTCAAGAATATATTCTAAGGTCATGGAGTTTGGTCAAAATTGGTACAACGACAGCACAAAAAAAATTATTCTTTAATTTAAAAAAACTTAAAAATCAAATTGCTCCAAGAAGCGAGGGAGATTTAAAAAGTGAACACGTAACTGAAATAGCAAATAAGTTAGATGTAAAAGAAGATGAAGTTGTCTCAATGAATAGGAGATTATCTGGCAAAGAACATTCATTAAACGCACCTATTGGTGAAGATGGTGATCAATGGCAAGACTGGATAGTTGATAAAGAAATGGATCAAGAGCTTAAATTTGCTCAAAAAGAAGAGATGGATAGTAGAAAGGATCTACTAAAAGACTCAATAAAAATTTTAAATAATAGAGAAAAAGAAATTTTATATTCAAGACGATTAACTGATGAACCTGCAACTTTAGAGGAATTAAGTAAAAAATTTAAAATAAGCAGAGAAAGAATAAGACAAATAGAAAATAAAGCATTTGAAAAACTTCAAAAGCATATGCTGAACTCAGCAAAATCTAAAAATCTTTTACCAGCAAATTAATCCCTAAAAGGATCAACAATTAATATAGTATCATTTCTTTCTGGACTTGTTGATATATTAGCAACTTTTGTTTCTACAAACTTTTCTAATTCTTTAATGTAGTATTTTGCATTATCAGGAAGATCATCAAATTTTTTTATTCCTTTGGTTGAACAATTCCATCCTTCAAAATTTTTATAAACAGGTTTTGCTTTTAACTGATCTTCTAAAGCTGCAGGTAAATAGTCTAATTTTTTTCCATTAACTTCGTATGCAATACACATTTTAATTTCATCGAATTGATCTAAAACATCTAGCTTTGTTAATGCTATTCCATCTATTCCTGCAATTTTAATTGTTTGTTTAACCAAAACTCCATCAAACCATCCACATCTTCTTTTTCTACTTGTAACTGTTCCGAATTCTTTACCTATAGTTGCTAATCTTTCACCTATCTCATCATGTAGTTCTGTCGGGAAAGGACCTTCCCCAACTCTAGTAGTATAAGCCTTTGTAATACCTAGTACATAATTTATGGTATTAGGACCACACCCAGAACCTGTTGCTGCAGCTGAAGCAACAGTATTTGAAGATGTTACAAATGGATATGTTCCGTGATCAACATCAAGTAAAATTCCTTGGGCACCTTCGAATAATATTTTTTTACCCTTTAATTTGAATTCATCTATTTTTTTCCAAACAGGCTGTGAGTATTTTAAAATTTCTGGGGCTACCTTTAATAAATCCTTTATTAATTGATCTTTTTTATATATTTCCTTTCCCAATCCCTTTCTTATTGCATTATGATGCATTAAAACTAATTCTAATCTGTGTTCTAAGTTTTTTTTAGAAATTAAATCCATAACCCTTATTGATCTTCTGCCTACTTTATCCTCATATGCTGGGCCAATTCCTCTTCTTGTTGTCCCTATTTTTGCTTCACCAGCAGCATCTTCTCTTATTTCGTCCATTTCCCTGTGAAATGGTAAAATTAAATTTGCTGCCTCTGAAATTATTAAATTTTTTGAATTTATCTCAATGCCCTTAGATTTAATTTCCTTAATTTCATCTAATAAAGCCCAAGGATCAACAACCACCCCATTTCCAATAATTGAAACTTTATCTTTTCTTACAATACCAGATGGTAATAATCTTAATTTATACGTAACGTTATCTATTACTAAAGTGTGTCCAGCGTTATGACCTCCCTGAAATCTTACAACAACATCTGCTTCACTAGAAAGCCAATCGACAATCTTTCCTTTACCTTCATCTCCCCACTGAGATCCAATAACAACTACATTTTTCATTTAAATCTTTTAATTATATTTATTGTACTTAAATGATTTATTGGCCCATGACCTTTGCCATACTTTAGTCCTGATCCAATTGAATGGTTAACATACTTAATCGCCATCTCACAAGATTTCTTTAATGTTTTTCCACATGAATAATATGCTGCGATAGCGCTTGATAGAGTACATCCGGTTCCATGTGTATTTTTGGTATAAATTTTTTTATTTTTAAAAGTTGATATTTCATATTTATTTAAAAAAATATCTTGCATTACTCTTGATTTAAGATGTCCGCCTTTAATCAAAACATTTTTTGATCCTAAATCAATTAATATTCTTGCAGCTCTAATCATGTCATCAACTGAGAAAATTTTTACTTTTGTTAGAATTTCTGCCTCAGGGATATTTGGTGTTATTAAACTAACTTTTTTTATTAATTTTGACTTCAAAATTTTAATTGAACGATTATCAATTAATTTAGTTCCACCTTTGGCAACCATAACAGGATCCAAGATTATTTTTTTTACATTTATTTTATTTAAAGATTTTAATACTGCATTAATTACTTCTGAAGAATGTAGCATACCAATTTTAATTGCATCAGGTTTAATATCTTTTGATGTAAATTCTATTTGCTTAGAAATTTCTATAGGAGATATAGGTTCTATTGATTTTACACCAGTGGTGTTTTGAGAAGTTACTGCAGTAATTGCTGTCATAGCATATGAACCAAGTGCAGTGACAGTTTTAATATCAGCTTGAATTCCAGCTCCTCCTGAGGAGTCCGATCCAGCAATAATTAAAATTTTAGTTTTTGGTTTCAATGCTCTATAGAATGTTTAATTATTTTAATACATTTTATAATCAAATTTTTATTATAAGATTCGCCCATAATTCTAATCTTGGGTTCCGTCCCAGATTTTCTCACTAAAAGTCTTCCTTCTTTTCCCATTAACTTATTTGCTTTTCTAATTGCTTTTTTACATTTTAATTTATTTATTATATTTTTATCTCTAACTATAATATTTTCTAGAATTTGAGGCATAGGTTTAAAAATCTTCAATAGTTCACTAGCCTTCTTTCCTTTTCTCATTGAAAATAAAACTTCTAATGCAACTAACAATCCGTCACCTGTTGTTGCAAATTTTCCTAATATAATATGACCTGATTGTTCTCCACCTAAGTTAAATTTATTTTTTTGCATTTTTTCTTTAACATATCTATCTCCAACATTTGCTCTTAAAAATTTTATTTTTTTTTCTTTAAAATAGTTTTGTAATCCATAATTAGACATTAAAGTTCCAATTACACCACCTCTTAGAATTTTTTTTCTTTTCCACCTATTAGCAAGCATTGCTAGAATCTGGTCACCGTCAACTATGGTTCCCCTTTCATCACATAATATGACTCTATCTGCATCACCATCCAATGATATACCAAGATTAGCTCTATATTTTTTAACTAATAATTTTATTTTCCTTGGAAAAGTAGATCCACATTTTTGATTAATATTTAAACCATTAGGCGATGTTCCGGTGGTATAAACTTTTGCTCCTAAAGATTTCAAAAGTTTTGGAGCAGACTTATATCCAGCACCATTTGCACAATCTATAGCAATTTTAATTTTTTTTAGCCTGAAATTCTTTGGAAAATTTGATTTTAAAATTTTAATATATCTGTCGTTAGCGTCCTCTAACCTTTTTACCCTTCCTAGAAGGTTTGGTTTGGATAAATTTTGTGTAATTTTTGAATCTATTAATTTTTCTATTTTTTTTTCTATTTGGTCCGACAATTTCAAACCATCTGGTCCAAATAATTTTAAACCGTTATCAAAATATGGGTTGTGAGATGCAGTTATCATAATACCCATATTTGCTCTCATTTTTTTAGTTAACATTGCAAGACCATTAGTTGGCAAAGGGCCCAAAGTATATACATGCATACCTGCAGATACTAAACCGGATACTAGAGCTGGTTCAAGAGTATAACCAGAAAGTCTTGTATCTTTTGCAATAATAGCTATTTGTTTATTTTTTTTTAAATTTTTAAAATATGTTCCGGCAGATAGACCAAATTTAAAAAACATTTCTCCATTAATATTTCCTTTATTAACCTTTCCTCTAATTCCATCGGTACCAAAATATTTTTTTGACATTATTTAAAAATTAATGATTTAAATACTTTTATACTTTGATTTACTTCATTAACATCGTGTATCCTTAATATTTGAATTCCTTGAGTCATTGCGTATAAGCTGGACGATATTGTGCCACCTAACCTTTCTTTGCTATCATTTTTTCCAGATAAATCCTTAATAAATCTTTTCCTAGAAGTGCCTAACATTATAGGAAATCCAAGAGAGTGAAAAATAGAAATGTTATTTATTAAGATCATATTATGTTTCAAGTTTTTACCAAAACCAATTCCTGGATCTAAAATAATATTATTATGCTTAATTCCTAATGATCTGATTTTTTTTATTTGATTTTCAAAAAAATCATAAATATCCAAAAGAACATTTTTATATTTTGGATTTTTTTGCATATTTTTTGGAGTTCCTTTCATATGATGAATAACAAAAGAAGTTTTATATTTTTTTAGAACATTAACAGTTTCGGGATCATATTTTAGTCCAGAAACATCATTTATTAAATTTATTCTACTCTTTATTCCTTTTTCCATAATCCAACTTTTTCGTGTATCTAAAGATATAAATTTATTTAGTTTTTTAATTTTTTTTAAAGTTTCTCTAATTCTTTTCCATTCTACTAATTTATTAACATCTTTTGCCCCAGGTCTTGTTGACTCTCCACCTATATCTATAATTGTGCATTCTTTTTTTATTAAATAATCTATATATTTTAATACAGAGTTTTTTTTATTAAATTTTCCACCGTCTGAAAAACTATCAGGAGTTAAATTAATTACTCCCATTAATAGGGGAAAATTTAAAAAATTAAGTCCTTTAAACTTTTTTTTTTTAATGATTAGTTTTAGATCTTTTTTAATTTTATTTCTAATATTAAATTTTTGATTTTTTATTTCTTTAATGTGAATTTTTTTTTTTAATTTTCTACTAATAATCTCTATATTATCAAATGATATTAAACTATTTCCATTTAGTGGTAATGATAGTTTTTTTTTAATTTTTTCTTTTGATGCTGAACCATAATAAAAATTACACGCTCTTGTGTAATATTTTATCATTTTAAATTAATGAACTATTTTTGGTTTTAATCCTATCGAACCGAGGGCTGAGGAGTCTTTATCTTCTTCCACTTTTAAATCTGCTTTATCTGCTGGATATTTATTTTTATTAATAATATTTTCAATTTCTTCACCTGTTAAAGTTTCATAAGTTAACAAAGCTTTGGCTATTTTATGTAAATCGTCAATTTTGCTTGATAAAATCTGTTTTGCTTGATTGTATCCTTCATCAACTAACTTTCTTATTTCTTTATCTATTTTTTGTGCAACTGCTTCTGAAATACTTTGGGTTTGGGTTACCGATCTTCCAAGAAATACTTCTTCTTGATTTTCACCATATTCTACAGGCCCTAATTCTTCACTCATACCATATTTTGTAACCATTGCTCTAGCTAACTGTGTTGCTTGATTTATATCTGAACCGCTTCCACCTCCTGCACCAGTAGATATATTATCTTTACCAAATATGAGTTCTTCAGCAACTCTTCCACCAAAACAAACTGCTAATCTAGCTTTAAGATATTTAATAGAGTGACCATGTTTATCTCTTTCGGGTAAATTCATCACCATACCAAGTGCTCTTCCTCTAGGTATAATTGTAGCTTTATGAATAGGATCGTAACTTGGCATATTAAACGAAACTAGAGCATGACCTCCTTCATGATATGCCGTTAATTTTTTCTCATCTTCAGTCATAACCATTGATCTTCTTTCGGCGCCCATCATAACTTTATCTTTGGCTTCTTCAAATTCTTGATTAGTGACAATTCTTTTGTTTTTTCTAGCTGCTAATAAAGCTGATTCATTGACTAGGTTTGCTAAATCAGCTCCTGAAAAACCTGGCGTTCCTCTTGCAACTGTTCTTAAATTAACATCAGGAGCCATTGAAATTTTTTTAGCATGTACTTTGAGAATTTTTTCTCTTCCAAGAATATCTGGATTTGAAACGACAACTTGTCTATCAAATCTACCTGGTCTTAAAAGTGCTGGGTCTAAAACATCTGGTCTGTTTGTTGCAGCTATAATAATGACCCCTTCGTTAGTATCAAAACCGTCCATTTCAACCAATAGCTGATTAAGTGTTTGCTCTCTCTCGTCGTTTCCTCCACCAAGACCTGCTCCTCTACTTCTTCCTACCGCATCAATTTCATCAATAAATATTATGCATGGAGAATGTTTTTTTCCTTGTTCAAACATGTCTCTTACTCTCGAAGCTCCAACACCTACAAACATTTCAACAAAGTCTGATCCAGATATTGTAAAAAAAGGAACTCTCGCTTCTCCAGCTATTGCTCTTGCTAGCAAGGTTTTTCCAGTTCCAGGAGGACCTACCAATAGACAACCTCTTGGAATTTTACCTCCAAGTCTACTAAATTTTTTAGGATCCTTTAAAAATTCTACTACTTCTTCTACCTCTTCTTTAGCTTCTTCGACTCCTGCTACATCGTTAAAAGTTACTTTTCCTTTTAGTTCATTCATCATTTTTGCTTTTGATCTACCAAAGCCCATTGCTCCACCTTTACCACCTTGCATTTGTCTCATAAAAAATATCCAGACTGCAATAAGTAATAGCATTGGAAACCAAGAAAGTAGAACACCTAAAAGAGAAGGCATTTTTTCCTCTAGAGGAGAAGCTGAAATACTTACTCCTTTATTAGATAATTTTTCAATCAAATTAGGATCGTTAGGTGAATAAGTTTTAAATTTTTCACCATTTGAAAAAACACCATTAATGTTATTCCCTTGAATTTCAACTTGAACTACTCTTCCATTATCTACCTCAGATAAAAATTCTGAAAATATAATATTATTTTTTTGTGATATTGTACCCTGAGGATTTTTGAACATATTATATAGACCTATAGTTAAAAAAACTATTACTGCCCACATAGCTAAATTTTTAAGATTCATGCCTATAAAGTAAGAATTATTACAAATTTAACAAGTGTTAAATTGTTGCAAAAGTGTCCTTTTTTCATTTTTCTCTGTAAATAATAAAAGAATTATTGATTTTTTCCAATATACATCCAGAAATATTAATTTTTTTGATCTCGCCTGATTTGAATTTAAATAATAATTGACTAATACTTTTGCCTCTTGGAGGGTAATGTTTAGTACCAATTTTTGTAATTAATTCAATTAAAGATCTAAACATAATTTCATGAGGTTGGTTAAAAAAATTACTATTTAAAATATAATGCCTTTTTTTTCTTAAATATTTCGAATTTGATTTAATATTTTCATAAACATAATAGTTAATTGTCTGATTTGAGTCGCTTAGATTATTAATTGTCAATCTTAATTTTTTAAAGTCCATACCTTCTTTTTTTAAATTATCTATCAAATTCCTAATTCTTATCCTTTTAAAATCAGTATTTTTATTTGATGGATCTTCAAATTTAAATTTAAATACTCTCGTAGATATAAAATCTAAATCTTTTTTAGTAAAATCAATAAGTGGCCTAAAAATTTTAAATTCATCATCATAATTAGTAATAAATTTATTAAAAGAAACTAAACCTTTAAGGCCTGATCCTCTGAGTAATCTGATAATAAAATTTTCATACAAATCATCAAGATGATGAGCAACAAAAATTAAATTACTTCTATCATTTAAGCATTCTTTTCTAATTAATTCGTATCTTTTAAATCTAGCGATAGATTGAATATTAGATTTAGGTTTTTTACCATTCCAATTTAATATCTTGCAATCAATATCAAATTTTTTTAACAATATTTTTAAATTTTTTGCTTCTAAAGATGAGTCTTTTCTAAGCTTATGATTAACATGATAATATTTCACTTTTACGTTGTTAGATATTGAATAACATTTAGATAGGTATGCTAAAGCTAAGCTATCTGACCCTCCTGAAACAGCTACTGAAAAATTTAATTTATTTAAATTTAATTTGTTAAAATTTTGAAATTTTTTATAAATTTTACTAATTATTGGATTTTTTAGATGAATTAATAATTTGTTATGAATTTTCTTTTTTGCACTCAAACTTTTTTTCTTCATATTTTGCTTTTTGAAGAACAGATTGATTTGCTTTAGGATATTGTTTCTGAACACCAGTAATCATTAAGCAACCCTGATCTTTTTCCCCTATTTGAACCAATGATACTCCAAGTTTTAATAAATTTATAGGAGCCTTTTCACTTTTTGGATATTTTTGGTAACCTTCAAGGTATGCAGAAGCAGCATCAGTGTATAATTGTCTGATTCTAAAAGTTTCAGCATACCAATATTGTGCATTTCCTGCAAGATCGTGATCTGGATTTACAATAACAAACTCTCTAAACGCTCTTTCAGCTGTATTATAATCTCCTACTTTTAATAAGCTTGTCGCAAACTCATATTGTTCTTCAATAGTTGTGTCCGGTAATATTTTTTCCTCTGTTTGAAATGTTTCAGTAACTACTGTTGAAGTTGTTTCAATCGATTGAGTTAATTGATTTTCTGAATTTGTTTCTGAATCTTTATAAGAAATTGATCCTAAATCTTGTGGTTGAGATGATCCAGGAAGAATTTTTTCATTATTTTCATTAGTTAATGTAGAAACTTGATTGTTATCGATTTCATTAACTGATTGCCCATTTTCTAATTGCTGAAACCTTAGTTGGTTATCTGCTTGCACTTTTGATAATCTTGAAGATAACTTATCTATTTTAAAATTTATTTCCTCAAATTTATTTGTTAATTCCTGAAATTGCTTTTCAATTTCAGATAATTTAAGTAAATGTCTAGTAAGAACTTCTTCTGAATTCTGGTCCATTTTACTAGACGTCTCTGTAGTTAGTTCGTCAGATGAAAAATCATCGGAATAGACTGCTCTTTCTAAAGTTTTTAAATCTTTTTGAATTAATTTTATAACTTCATTTAAATTATGGTTGTCGGAAAATACAATATTTGGAAAATTTATTGTTGCTATTGTTAATATAAATAAACAAAAAAAATTTTTTATTTTTAACATCAATTTATTTGTAGTTATAATGATGGCAAAAAAAAGACCCTATAAACCAAAAATCGTTTAAAGGGTCTTTAAATTTAATAATATTTATTAGTTAGCTTTAACTGTAACTGATCTTCTATTTTTTGACCATGCTAAAGGATTAGATCCCGAGTCTACCGGTCTCTCTTTTCCATAGCTGATTACAGAAATTCTGCTCGAAGAAATTCCATAAGTCATTAAATAATCTTTTGCAGCATTTGCTCTTCTTTCACCCAACGCTAAGTTATATTCTCGCGTTCCTCTCTCGTCAGCATGTCCTTCTAGTACAATAGTTATTTCAGAATTTTTTCTTAACCAAGATGCTTGTTTTCTTAAAGTTTCTCTAGAAGCAGTTGTTAGAACTGATTCATTTGTTGCAAAGAAAACTCTGTCGGGAACACCGTCAGCTAAATATTCAACTGTATCAGTACCCATATATACGTCACCTTGAATTTGTGAATCTATTTTTTTGGCTGTTTGTGTAGCACAAGCTGATAAAACAAAACCTAAAAAAATTATCAAAAATATGTTTTTGTAAATTTTCCCTAAATTCATTTCTGCTCCTTAAATCTGTTTATTTTAACTTTTTCACAACTAAATAGATCTTACAAGCCTAAAAATCAATATATTTTATTAAAAAAACTGCTAATTACTTAATAAAGACGACCAAGATGGGTCGGAAGCGTCAGTTTCGGTCTCTACAAGTCTTTCATTGTAACCGGTTAAATCAATCGACCAAAGCTTTGCTGAAAAACCTTCCCCTTTACTATCAGTTTTTGTTTCTCTGTAAAATATTAAAACTCTACCATTAGGTGACCATGAGGGAGCTTCTTGGTAAAAATTTTCTGTTAATAGTCTCTCACCTTTTCCATCTATTCTCATTACTCCAATATAAAATTTTCCTTTATGAAGTTTTGTAAATGCTATTAAATCTCCTCTTGGCGACCATACAGGTGTTCCGTATAAGCCATTTCCAAAAGAAATCCTTTTAACATTTTTTCCATTACTTTCCATAATATAAATTTGTTGGTAACCACTTCTATCTGAATTAAAAGCGATATATTTTCCATCTGGAGAATATGATGGTGAAGTATCAATAGAAGGATGATTAGTAATTTTTTCTACAATTCTACTTTCCAAGTCCATCGTATAAATATCAGAATTTCCATCCTTTGCAAAACTCATAATTATTTTTTTACCATCTGGAGAAAATCTAGGAGCAAAAGTCATTCCAGCAAAATCTCCGACGACTTCTTGTATTCCAGTTTCAATATCTAATAAATAAACTCTCGGTAAATTTTTAAAGTATGACAAATAAGTAACCATTTGATTTGTTGGATTAAATCTAGGTGTTAAAACTAATTCATTTCCTAAAGTTAAATATTTTGTATTAAAACCATCTTGATCCATTATTGCTAATTTTTTTATCCTTTGAGTTTTAGGGCCTTCTTCAGATACATAAATTATTCTTGTGTCAAAATATCCTTTTTCACCAGTTAACCTCTCATAAACTTTATCTGAAATAATGTGGCCAACTCTTCTCCAGTTTTTAGGAACAGTTGTAAAAGCTAGTGCTAAAATTTCTTTTGCAGCTAAAACATCCCACAATCTAAACTCTACTCTAAGTTTATCGTCTTGAAGTTTTACTTTTCCAGTAATTAAAGCTTGAGCTTTAATTAAAGCCCAATCCTCAAATCTTGGTTTCAAATGTGCAATATCTGGTTTTTGTAAAAAAGCTTCTTTATCTAAAGGATTAAATAAACCAGACTTTTTTAAGTTATTTTCTACGATTTTAGAAATTTCTAATCCAAGATCATTTATTTTAAGCTTTTTTTTTAAATTTTTCTTATCATCTTCAGTTGATGCTAAAGATGATACTGCTAATGGTAAAGGATTTAAGTTACCTCTTGTTATATCAATTTCAATTAACGCTAAAGACTTTAAAGGAAAGGAAAATAATATAATAATTATTAATAAACTTTTTTTTATCATCCTTCTAACATCTCCCTCGCATCAAAATTTAATTGCAAATCTTTCCATCTTTCATATCCAGTTGTGGGTACTCTTAATGGTTGACATAATTGTACTGCTCTCAATGCACTTTCGGCTAACACTTTATAAAAAGCTTGCCCAGGTTTGTTCATTCTATTATGGTCTAAAATTTCTGTTTTAATCACTGATCCATCTGGTTTTAATTTTAATTTTATTCGTACAAGTAAATTCTCATTATATGGTAAACCTAAAGGTATACTCCAACAACCAAAAATTTGAGCTTTTAAGGCATCTTCTTCATTTAAGGTTAACCCTGATAAATTCATACTAGGATCTTGAGACTGGCTCACTTTATCAAGCTTTTTAGTTGTTTCTGCCAAATCTTCTTTTGATTTATCAATTAATGCTGCGATTGTATTGGGATCAAACATTTCATCTTTTTCAAATTCAGAAACTTGTTTAATTTCATCATCTATTTTTTCAGGGTTTTGCTTTTTTTCCTCAATTTTTTTTACTTTTTCTTCTTTCTGGTTAGGTAACGGAACTGAATCCGGCTTTTCTTTTTTTATCTTTTTTGGTGGCGCCTGTTCAGACACTAACTTCTCCTGTTTTTTTTTAACTTCTTCAATTATTTTTTTTGCCTTAGGGGCAAATGGAATATTCGTTTGGTCAGTAATTTGTATCAATTCAACTGAAATAATAGGTGGTAACTCAATTGGTTTTTTTGTAAGAAAAGGAAGGCTTAATGTTGCAATAAATATTAACATTACATGTAAAGTTGATGAAATTGCAATATTCTTGTACACACTTATCTTTCTTTATAGGGTTCTGAAATTAGAGCAACTTTAGTAAAGCCTGAACCTGATAACATTCCCATGATTTCTAAAACTCTTCCGTAATTAATTGTTTTATCTCCTCTTACATAAATTCTTGTATCAGTTCTATTTTTAGAAACTGCTAATATCTTTGCAATAATTTTATCGTATTCTACTTTTGACTCTTGAATAAAAATTTCTCCCTTTGAATTAATTGTAAGTGTAAGTGGTTCTTGTTCCTCTGGTAAAGAGTCTGCAGAACTTTCTGGTAAATCAACTTGAACACCAACTGTAAGTAAAGGAGCTGTAACCATAAAAATAATTAACAAAACTAACATGACATCAACAAATGGAGTTACATTTATTTCACTCATTGGTTCTCTTGATGAACTTTTTAATTTAAATGCCATTAATTAAATTATCGATATAAACCTCTTAGAAAAAGATTCCAATTTTTGAGAATATTTCTTTGAGTCGCTACTGAATTTATTGTAAGCAACAACGGCAGGGATTGCTGCCAACAATCCAAGTGCAGTTGCAAATAAAGCTTCTGCTATACCTGGCGCAACTATTGCTAAACTTGTATTTCTAGAAATAGCAATAGATTGGAAAGAATTCATAATTCCCCAAACTGTTCCAAATAATCCAATGAAAGGAGCAGTGGAACCAACGGTTGCCAAAAAAGTATAGCTTTTTTCAATTCTATTCATTTGTTTTTCAATGCTAACTTCCAACATACTTTCTAAACGATTCGACAAATTAGATTTTGATTTTGACTTAACTATAACTTGCATTGTATCCTTAAATACGTTTGCCATTGGATCTTCAATGTTTTGCGGTAAGTTATTATAAAAAGACTCAGCTGATTTTGATTTCCAAAATTTATTTTCAAACTCTTCTGAAGTTTTATTAATTTCTTTAAAAAGCCTATATTTTTCTATTATTAATGCCCAAGAATATATTGAAGATGCAATTAGAATTATAATTACAGATTTTACAATTACATCAGCTCTTATAAACAAATTTATAATTGAAAAATCAGCATTACTTGCAAGGCCAACTGCTTGAGATGTTATATCTGCTTCCATTATGTGTGTTTCACACTAAAATGTGTCATCAATTTGTCCTTGGGACATACTCAATTAATCTGATTTATCGTAGGTATTGTAAAAAAAACTAGCAATTAACACTGCATCAGCTTTATTTGAGTCTTTTTTTCTGGAAAGTTCAGATGATATATAAGGAAAAATTTCAATAACTTTTGTTCTACTGGCATCTTTTTCTGTTTTAATTAAGCCAAAGTATTTTTTCCATTTTGCCGGTCTAATAAAAAACATAGACAATTGCATCGCTGAACATATTCCTTTTATAACTCCAAAAGATTGGCCAAAATTAAACATACTTGTAACTCCTTGACCTGGCATAGCTGAAACTTGTTCGATAACTACAAATATATCTTTTTTTTTAAAGTTATTAACTCTTTTAATTATTTCATTATAGGTTTGAGGGCCATTTATTTGCCTTTTATTTTTTTTTCCGTCAGCCATGACTGGCATATTAATTATTTCTTTAACTTGTCCATATTCAAAAAAACAAATTGCTCCTGAAATTCCTGGGTCTATTCCTATAATTAGCATTATTTTTATTTATAATTTTGCATTAGTATAAACACTTTGTACATCATCATCTTCATCTAATATTGATAAAAAATTTATTATTTCTTCTTTTTCTACAGAAGATACTTCTTTTTTATTTAATGGTATCCATTCAATTTCAGTAGATATGAAATTATTAACACTTTTTTCCAATTTTTTTTTTACATTATATATTTCATTCTTATCACACTGAATCTCATGAAAATATTCATTTGAAAAACATTCGTTTGCTCCAGAGTAAATTGTTAAATCTAATATTTTATCCTCTGATGCTTCTGATTTTTCAATTTTAATAACTCCTAGTTGTTGAAAATTATGAGAAGCTGATCCCTGTGTTCCTAAATTTCCACCATTTTTTTGAAAAATAGTTCTTAAATTTGACGCTGTTCTATTTTTATTATTTGTTAGAGTTTCTACTATAACTGCAATTTTCTTTGGTCCAAAACCTTCATATCTAATATTTTCATAATTTAAATCGGTATTATTTTCTGATTTTTCTATTGCTCTCTCAATATTATCTTTGGGCATATTTGATGATCTTGCAGATTGAATTGCTGACCTTAATCTCGCATTCATATCTGGGTTTTTATCACCTAATTTTGCTGCAACAGTAATTTCTCTAGAAAGTTTAGAAAAAAGATTTGAGCGTGCCTTATCTGCTTTTCCTTTTTTATGTTTAATTCCAGCCCAGTGAGAATGTCCTGCCATAAATTATATTTTTTTTATTAATTCTCCACCATAAATATATGGCTCTACTTTGCAAGCTAGACCATTAGATTTATCGCATTCTACAACAAGTCCGGATAATGTTGCGTCACCTTCTGCAGGGTAATGTTTTTTTGAATCTTTTTTTAAAAAACGGTTTAAAGAATTTTCTTTATTCATTCCTATAACAGAATTGTAGTCTCCACACATTCCTGCATCCGTTTGATAAGCTGTTCCATTAGTTAAAATTCTTACGTCATTCGTTGGAACATGTGTATGAGTTCCAACTACTAAGGTTGCTTTACCATCAAAAAAATGTCCCATTGCCATTTTTTCACTTGTAATTTCTCCATGAAAATCAACAACTAAAAAATCATAATCTTTTTTGAGTTTATAATTTTTCATAAAATTTTTTGCAGTATTAAAAACATTATCACATTTTTTCATAAAAACATTTCCCATTAAATTTAATACGCCAACTTTAAAACCATTTTTTGATTCATAAATTCCAAATCCTTTTCCTGGAGAATTATCAGATATATTTTCTGGTCTTAAAAGTCTTACTTCTCTCTCTATATGATTTGCAGTTTCTTTCTGATCCCATACATGGTTTCCAGTTGTAATTACATCTACTCCTGAGTTAAATAAATCATTTGAAATTTCCTCTGTAATACCAACTCCTTGATCTGCAGCATTTTCGCCATTAACTATAACAAAATTAATTTTTTTTTTTTCTAAAATATGTCTTAAATTCTTAACAATAGCTAGTCTTCCTGATCTACCAACAATATCACCTAAAAAAAAAATTCTCATCTTAAAATATATTTTTCTGTAATTATTATATCTAATTTCTTATCATATTTATTAATTGGAACCTTATTTATTTTTTGACATGAAAGAGCAATACCTACTTTAAATATTTTTTTTTTATTTGAAATTTTCTGAATGTACCTGTCATAGTATCCACCTCCATATCCGATGCGATATAGTCTATTATCAAAGGCTACTATTGGAACAAATATTATATCAGGTAAAACTTTTTTTATTTTTTCAGGTTCGGGGATTCCAAATTTGTTTACTTTTAATAAACCCTTTGAAGACCAATTATAAAAATCCATCTCATTATTTTTTGTTATAACAGGTAAACTTATTTGTATTCCTTTTTTTTTTTCTAAAATTTCAAGAATAGA